>CAZXWM010000428.1:0-3055 GCA_964644215.1 uncultured Phormidium sp. | reverse complement strand
AATAGGCCAGCGGGGGCATTTTGGAACAAAGCGCCAAAGAGAATCAACCACATCAGGGGTTGGATAATCCCCGCCACCAGAGTTGTGGGCCGGCGTTGCAGTTGAATAAACAGACGCCGGGTGAGGGCTAAGGTTTCTTGGATAAAGTCGCTCAGGGCATTGTCGGCGACGGCTTGCGCGGCCAACTCAGCCTTGGGCGTGGGCGTGTTGATGGTGGTACTCATAGGAACTTAGGAAAATTGAGAATTGCGATCGCAGGGGGTGTTCAACTTTCTCAATTGTAGAAGACTTATTCAAGGTAATCTCGGTCAAGCGAGTCCAGTCCAGAAAAACAGGCTCCCCGAAGGGAACCTGTCCGATGCCGTTTGATTTAGTTAAACAAAACGCCGCGAGAAAGTTATCGATTTATTGCGTCGCCCCTAACTCAAATCCAAAACATCACTCAGGAACGGTTGCACCTGACCCGATAAGGGATCAGCACTCGCCTCCAGAACGCTGCCGACTTGCCCGCCAAACAATAGCCCTAAGCCATTGTCCCCACGGAAGCCCGTGTTAACCGAATTGACAAAGGCGACAAACTTACCAAAATTGATGGTTTGTTCAGAGTCAATAAAGAGACGAACCACCTCACTCGTCTCCATCCCCGTTAACGGGTCAAAGACTCCATCTTCGCGTTCAGTTAACCCCTGAATGCGAGTATCTGCTTCAGGGGGGGTTTCCGGCTCCATAAAGGGGCTGACGGTGAGTAAATACTCCGCGAGGGCATCCTGTTCCGAGCCAGGAGTGGCCGCCGTAGCCGCACCCGCTTCCGTCAAAACATCCGGTAACTCGACCACATTGGCAAAGGCCGGATTCTCGGCCGCAAAGCGATCGAAGGGATAGCCATCACCGCCGTCAGCCAAGAAATTGAGAGTCACTAAGCGGATGGGCCGATCGCCATCACCGAAGATCTCACCGCCAATCACCAACGGATCGACAATATCACCCGACTCATTGAGAATTGCCGCCGATCGCACCCGCTGGCCTGGAGGTAACGTTGCATCAAAACTGAACGAGAGACCCCCTAGCTGAGGAAATCGCCCTGGAGTCTGACCTGGAGCCGTTTCAGCAACCCCATGTTCGAGGACTTGGCGTAGCTGCTCAGCGGTGAGGGTTAACAGGGTCAATTCATTGTTAAACCGCAGCGAGTTTTCAATATCCAACTGAGAAATCTGGCCCGTTTCCTTACCCGAGAGAGGATTAGCTTGCGGAGGAACCAAATCACCACTATCTCCAAGGACTTCGCCAATGGGAGCGCGAATCCCACCGCCATTTTTCAGAGAAACCTGAACCGTTGCGTCAACCTGCCGGGCGCTAAAGAGATTGGCATCGGCTGTCAAATTGCCGAGGGTTGTTTCCTCCGTGCGGACGTTCTCGCGGCGACCGTCAATAAAGACGCTACTGGTGCCGAAAATTTGCTGATCTTTGGCGGTAACGACCCCTTGCACCGCATCCGTCAGTTGACGAACCACAGCCCCCTTACGTCCAGGAGCAAAGGGGTCTTCACCCGGTGCGGCCTGCGTCCAAACCTCACTCACCCCCTGAGCGTCACTGGCGACTGGGCCGCTCTGATTGGGGTTAATACTCTCCGGGAGTAGCACACCATTGTCATCAAACTCCACTAGCAGACGACCGACATAGGAATACTCGCCATCGGTGCTGACAATGACCGCTGGTTCCCCATCAGCATTGTTGGTTAAGAGTGGATAGGGCAGTTGCGCCGTATCACCGGCCCGGAGTCGGGTTCCTGGATTGGCGAGAATGCTGTCTGACCCCCCCGAAATCGCCACATCCACCCCTCGCAACAAAGGAATTAACTCTTGTTCGAGTTGGAACTGCTGCAAGTGACTGACGGTGACAATTTTGTTGATTCCCTGGTTGAGCAGTTGGTCAATGGTGGGTTGAACCACATTCGCTAAGGCCGCCATGTCATTGCTGTTGGGGCCAAGCACCGTCACATCTCCAGTTGAGGAAATGGTTTCGACAATGGGTGTTGTCATACCCACCACGCCGATGCGATCGCCGTTGCGTTCAATAATCGTCGCCGGAGCAAGTTTTGGCGCGGCCTCAGCAGCGTTTAAGTCCTGGGGAGTTGAAGCAAAAGCGGTATTCGGGAGAATCTCCGAGGTGGCTAACTCTCCTAAATTGCTATTCGAGAAATCCAAATTAGCTGAGAGATAGGGGAATTGCGCCCCCAACCAGCGCACATCCTCAAGTCCATCTCCCCGGATATCAGTCCCGATAATGTCAGCAAAGGTACTGGTTCCGGCATCAAATTCATGGTTCCCCACGGCCGAGGCATCAAAACCAATCACATTAGCATTGGTGATGTCAAAGCGGCCCACCCCTTCGCGGATATCGGATAAGTCAACGCCGAAGCGATCGCTATAAACCCCTTGTAGAGTCTCGCGAACTGAGCGATCGCCAGCCGCCGCAAAAAACGGCCCTGGTAGATAATTATCGCCAGCAGAGAGCAGAATCGAGTTAATGCCTTGATTTTGGGCCTCGCGTTCCAACCCTTCTACCACAGCGGCAAAATTGGGGGCATCCTGAATGGCGCTCACACCGCCCTCTAAGTCGGAGGCGTGAAGAATCTGCCAACGGTTCGAGGAAGGTGTTGTGGGGGGAGTCGTCGGGGGAGGGGGCGTCTCGTCAGAGGTAATATCGAATAGCCGCGTGTTGCCACTCACCTCATTGGCCACAACGACTAGGGATTGACTGGTGGGACTCTCCTCAGAGGGAATCACGATAATTCCTTCGGGGCCTAAGTCCCCGGCGGCCCCCGCTTCGACATCCCCATCGTAGTCGCGGTTATTCAAGTAATCGACAAAAACCGGATTACTGGGGTCAGTAATGTCATAGGTCATGATTCCGCCCATGCGTTCTAAGCCCACAAAGGCGTAGGAACGTCCATTGACTTGACCAATCGCCACGCCTTCGGGTTCAGGTCCCTTGTTATCGCTGCGGGTATCAAAACTATTCTCGTCGTTGTTGGAGTTGAAGTTGTCGGGGAAGC
>CAZXWM010000427.1:0-3075 GCA_964644215.1 uncultured Phormidium sp. | reverse complement strand
AACAGAGATCTAAAATAGTACTGTCGGGCTGGATGTCCAAGTTGTTTAGGGCTAAGGTCCGAAAGCGATCTTCTCCACCAACGCTCAGGGCGGCGGTTCGAGAGATACTATCATAAAGCCATTGGTGACGGTAACTGAGGTTACGCAGAAATGTTGCCATGTGATTTAAATCTCTTTTAGGGAATCTCTTTTAGACTCGATTAAAAGGCTATTTTTTTGGGTCTTCGGGATATACGGTGTGATGGGTTGCATTGTATCCCAAATTGTAGTAGGGCGAAAAATTTTTCGCCCCTACGGCAAGGGAATTTTTTTGAATAAATTAAATTGTTAACAAGATATCAAAAAATACCCAACAAGCGACATCATGAATATTTCTCAACGAGATTTCTCAATGGGGGTGCAATGGGGCTCTGTGTTTTTAGTCGTGTTTTTGCTCTTGGGATATGATCCGTTAATTAGTATCTTCCTCGCTAGTACGGGGGGCATTGCTGCCGGAACAGTGACCTCAGCTTGGGGCGATCGCCGTCTCCCGGAGAATCCCCCACCTCAGTTTCCCACAGATGCCTTTCGTCGCTTTGGCACGCAAGAACCTCCCCACCACCTCAAAGAGTTAGCCCAACGTCAGGCTCGCTACCATCACCAGCGACAAGTGATCCACCGGGGTCATCCGTCACCACTGTGGGAGGTGTTTCTAGCCCGGTTGGGGGTGATTCAACGGTTGGAGTGGGGATCTCAGACTAAGTCTCAGGAGGCTGATGACTCCGATGACGGGGAGGCTGACAACAACTGACAGACATCTTCATCTGAAGTGGGGGTAAAGTCCTCATACCAAAGTCCAAGATAGCGAAAGGGATGGGGAGTGGCCACACAGATGACCTCATCGACGTGACGACGAAGATCCTCGCCAATCGAAGGAGCCGCTAAAGGAACCGCGACGATTAACTCTCGGGGCGCTTGAGCGCGTATACTGGCGATCGCCGCCAACATCGTCGCCCCAGTCGCCACACCGTCATCGACGAGAATCACCGTGCGATCGCGAATCACTGGTGCTCGACGATCGCCCCGATACCGCTGTTCCCGACGCTGCAACTCCCGCCGTTCTTGGTCCACAACCTCGGCGAAGGCGTCCGGAGAAATCTGACAGCGTTCTAAGACAGAACGATTGTGGCTAATTTCATCTCCTGAAGCAATAGCTCCCATGGCTAACTCAGGATTACCCGGAACCCCCAGTTTACGCACTAAACAAACATCTAGGGGAGCCTTCAGGGCCTCGGCGATGACCGCCGCCACCGGAACACCACCCCGAGGAAGTCCTAATATGATGACATCTTGGCGTTGACAATAGGCCGTTAACTGTTTTGCCAATTTCTGTCCAGCTTCGGTGCGATCGCGAAAAATCGGAGTCGTCATCGGTGTCTCCTCGGTAAGAGCAACGTGGAGAACCCCAGTCTCGGGGCCAGTGTGGGCGGCTCAGAGATGTCAGAAGGACGACATATTGTCCTCAAATGCTCATAATTCTGAGTTCCCCACACTATAAGGATAGCGAAACGGTACAGTAGTCCTAGCCCAATACAGGTCCGTTCCTGGACCTTGTCCCCTCTCCTGAGAGTTTGCAACCGGAGCTTAGGAACCTTGACACAATCTTCCCCCACTCATAGCCTCCTTGATGCCGCTAAACATGGTGATCTCGAAAACGTCGAGCGTTGCTTGAGTCAGAACGCTGATCCCAATGTTGGCGATGGCCACGGAACCACCCCCCTAATGTTCGCCGCCGCTCAGGGTGCGGTGAAGCTGATCCAAGTGCTAATTGAGGCGGGGGCTGAGGTGAATCAACAACGGCAAACCTTTGGCGTCTCAGCCTTAATGCTCGCCGCCGCGAATCACCAACGAGAGGCAGTGATGGCTCTACTGGCAGCCAAGGCCGATGTCAATCTATGCAACGAAGATGGTAGCACCGCTCTCATGGCCGCCGTACTCAAAGGCGATACCACCATCACCCAGGTCCTTCTCGATGCGGGAGCGGCCGTCAATTGTCGCGATCAGCAGGGGGATACTCCCCTCCATTTAGCCGTACAGCAGAATTATCCGCCTCTTGTCGAAACTTTGCTCAAGGTTGGGGCCGATGCGAATACTCTTAGCCCCGATGGTATGCCTCTGGTGGCTCAAGCCGCTGAACGGGGTCATGAGGCGATTGTTCAATTGCTGCTTGAGGCGGGGGCCGATGTGGATGCGGTGGGGATTGATGGCGTCACCGCCTTGACTCTGGCCACGGAAGCCGGCCACCGTTCAATTGTGCAACGGTTGCTGCAAGCCGGGGCCAATCCTAACGCTAGTAATCCCGATGGGAGTACGCCGCTGATGGTGGCGGCGGCGACCAATGATTGTGCGATCGCCCAACTCCTCTTAGACGCCGGTGCGAACCCTGAGGCGGAGGATGCTGAAGGGGAAACGGCTCTCAATTGGGCGGTGGTGGAGGGACAAATCGAGATGGTGGATCTGCTCTTACAACGGGGAGCGATCGCCAACCGCGTCAATCGCCTCGGGGATACTCCTGTGTTTGTGGCGGTTTTGCAACAGCAACTCGATCTGGTTGAGCGACTTCTGGCGGCGGGAGCGGATGTGAATGGGGGTCCCCCGGATGACTCGCCCCTTTTGGTGGCCACGGCACAACAAAACTTAGAGATGCTGCGTCTGCTTCTCGATGGGGGGGGCGATCGCCTCACTCGCGATGGTCAGGGTCAAACCCCTCTACATCTGGCAGCCCGTTACAATAATAACGACCTCCTGGAGTTGCTCCTAGAAGGGTCATCGGACTGCGATCCCCGCGATCAAACGGGCTCGACTCCCCTGATGTGGGCGGCCCATTTTGGCCATCTGGCAGCTATGCGATCGCTCCTAACTGCCGGGGCCGATCCGAGCCTCAAAAACAACGGTGGCCATACCGCTCTCTCCATTGCCGAGTACAATCACAATCAGGGCGCTGTCCAACTCCTACAACATCCCCCCGCTTGAGGCCGTCCCTCTTGGGGCGACCACGGTACGCCCCTACGTTGGTTCTGGGCGACCATAAAGGTA
>CAZXWM010000426.1:0-3103 GCA_964644215.1 uncultured Phormidium sp. | reverse complement strand
CCAATTCCGCGATGTCATAGGCCACATCGGCCCCATACGTCTCCTGGGCCGCCTCAACTCCAGTCCGATAGCCTGACCAGATTTCTCGTTCTAAGTCCTTGGGACGAACAAAGAGGATAAACTGATGTTCGTCATGGTGGGGGGCCAAGACTGCCACCGCTTCAGGTTCGTTGAAGCCGGTGAGATAGAAAAAGTCACTATCTTGGCGGAAGGTGTATTCTACGTCATTGTGCATTACCGCCATGGGCGCACTTCTGAAAATGGCGGTTCCCTGATTCAGTTGACTCAGGAGTTGTTGGCGACGTTGGGCGCAGAGATTGGACATCAGCAGTTAGGGACTTACGACAAGGGGGAGGTTAAAACTTGAATGAGGCGATCGCCCTCGGGGAGATCGTTGGGCGTCAGAACAATGCGGTTATCGGCCTGTTGACGGACTGGGGTTCCCTCCATCAGCGTCAGGAACTCCTCAAGGGGTTTAATATCACAGAACTCGTCGTCGGCGGCGGCGGTACGGTAATGAGTGGGGATGATGATACGAGGATTGAGACGGTTGATGGCCGCCTTGGCTTCTTCGGGGTTATAGGCTTTGTCGCCCCCTCCCACGGGAATCAAGGCGATATCAGGACGGCCCAGAAGAATCCGCTGTTCGTTGCCGATAGGGGCCGCTGCCCCTCCCAGATGGACGATATTGAGGCCTCCCTGTTGCCAACGCCACATCATATTAGTGCCAAAACGCCGTCCGTTGAGGCGATCGTGGGGGATGGGAATACCCTCAAAGCGCATTCCTTGCAATTGAAAAATCCCGGACTCAAACAACAATTTGGTCTCCGGGACATTCTCAACATCCCCTTCATCGAGGAGAAAACTACTGACGAGAACCACATCTGTATCGTCAACATTGGGTTCAGGATAGCCGGCTGTACAGCCTCCAGGGCGGAAGGGATTGGTGAGAACCCGCCGGCCTCCCCCAGTAAAGCGGAAACAGGTGTGACCGAAATATTCGATTTCCAGTCGGTCCTGGCTTGGGGATTGGGCCAGTCCTCTGCCAGCTAAGCCTGTGACGGTGGTGGCGATCGCCCCCACTTGCAAATACCGAATCAGTTGTCGCCGTTTCATACTCTGCTACTTAGACCGTTGCGGCCTGTTTGAGACTCACCAAGAAATTATGCAACAACGCCTTCCCCGATCCGGTCAAAATACTCTCTGGATGAAACTGTACCCCTTGAATATGAGGATACTCACGATGTTGCACGCCCATAATCGTGCCATCTTCGACCCAGGCAGTAATCTCCAAGACCTCGGGACAAGTGGCGCGATCGATGACCAGACTATGATAGCGGGTTGCGGTAAAGGGATTCTCTAAACCGGCAAACACCCCCTGATTGTTGTGGTAGATGGGGGAGGTTTTTCCGTGCATCAGTTCCCCGGCTGACACCACCTGACCGCCAAATACCTGGCCCATACTCTGATGACCGAGACAAACTCCCAAAATAGGTAACGTTGGCCCCAACTCTTCAATCACCGCCAACGATATCCCAGCATCCTCGGGACGACCCGGCCCTGGGGAAATGACTAACCCATCGGGATTGAGTTGACGAATTTGCTCAATGCTGATGCAATCATTACGATAGACCTGAATCTCGGCGGCGACGGGTTGGGTTTGCCCGAGTTCGCCAAGATATTGAACTAGGTTGTAGGTGAAGCTGTCGTAATTGTCGATGACGATGATCATGGGCAGTAGGGGGAAGATAGGGGTAGAACTGGCAGGATAGGATTTTAGCTTAGCAGGACAGAGAGACGACTCCAGAGGGGGGGGATGAGTAGGGAAAGGGCGACAATGAGGGAGGCGATCGCCCCGATTAAGACGGCCCCGGCGGCGCAGTCTTTGGCGATTTTCGCCAGGTCGTGATAACTCTGTTCTACGGTCAGATCCACCACAGACTCGATGGCGGTGTTAATCAGTTCTAGGGCTAACACAACACCAATGGTTAGGGCGATCACGGCCATTTTGACGGCTTCGAGGCTTAGGGAGAGTCCTAAACCGATGGCGATCGAACCAATCAGGACATGGATGCGAAAGTTACGCTGGGTAACAAAGGCATAACGAATTCCCTGGGTAGCATAGCGGAAGCTGGCCCAGAGACTCTGGGCGACTTGCCAGGATAACTGACGGTCATAGGCCTTATTTTTGGGAGTCGGATTCGGCGCACCGGGGGACATGGGATAGCGAGTCTTGGGACGTTCGGCGATAGCCTCAAAAAGATTTAGATTCATCCTAAAGCATCCTAGGGAGCAGTATTGGAGAGAATTAGAGGCAGATCAAGGTTAACAGCTATCTCGACACAAGCAAGTAGCTGCACCTGACGCTGAAGCATCACCGCTAAACTCTCATCATCGGGGTGATCCCATCCCAGTAGATGCAGGAAACCATGGGCCGCTAACCAGGTTAACTCGCTGTCTAATGAATGACCGAGGCGTTGCGCCTGTCGTTGAGCGGTATCGAGGGAGATGACGATATCCCCAAGAGATAGCGGTAAAGCTGCACTGATCTGCGGTATTTCACACTCCATTGCTGCAAACGCTAACACATCTGTCGGCTGGTCTTTGTGTCGATACTGACGATTTAGCTGACAAATTTCTGGGTCATCGGTGAACCGCAAGCAGAGTTCATATCCTAGGGGAGGATGATCTCTTTGAGGGATTTCTGCGGGGGTAAGGCTGGCCAACCAGGATTGGATGCGATCGCACCAAACGGCTTCGCTGACGAAGGACTGGCCATCTCCTCGGGCAAGTCCTCCATGCTGTTGTACGCTCAGATCAAGGAGAATGGCCATAGGTGGATTAGTGGGTTAGATAGGCCAGTCCCACCAGTAGGGCGAGAAGTCCAAAGGTTGTGAGAAAAAAGTGATAGAGAGATTTTCCACCTTTACGGACCATATTCCGCATGGCGAGTTTGACGAAGCTGGGTTGAGGTTCGGGGGAGGTCATAACGGTAAGAGGCATGCATGCAAGAGGCAAGAGGCAAGAGGCAATAGGGAAAAGAAGGCAATAGGCAAGCTAGCAATAGGGGAAGACGTGGGGGCAATCCGCAAGTGGCGTGCCC
>CAZXWM010000425.1:0-3127 GCA_964644215.1 uncultured Phormidium sp. | reverse complement strand
CCCAGCCTCAAAACCCTCATCGAGCATCCCCAGTTTGAGGTCTCAGCCGTCGTCACCCAGCCCGACAAACGGCGAGGCCGGGGCAAAACCTTGATTCCTTCCCCCGTTAAAACCGTTGCCGTAGAGGCCGGGATTCCCGTTTGGCAACCGCAAAAGATTAAAAAAGATGTCGAAACCCTTGACAAAATGCGAAATAGTCAAGCCGATGTCTTTGTTGTTGTGGCGTATGGACAAATTCTCTCCCAAGAGATTTTAGACATACCCCGACTCGGCTGTATTAACGGCCATGGCTCCCTGTTGCCGAAATATCGCGGGGCGGCCCCAATTCAATGGTGTCTGTACCACGGAGAAACGCAAACGGGGATGACCACCATGCAGATGGATGTGGGGATGGATACGGGGGCGATGTTACTGAAGTCCTCCCTGGATATTCACCTACTCGATAACGCCTGGGATGTGGCCGCGCGTTTAGCTCAAGACTGTGGTTCTCTACTGGTGGAGACCTTGCAAGGATTAGAGGCCCGAACCCTGCAACCTACCCCCCAAGATGACCAGGCCGCCACCTATGCCCGACTGATTGAGAAATCCGACTATCACCTCGATTGGACCAGGCCGGCGATCGCCCTCCATAATCAAGTCCGTGGCTTCTATCCCAATGCCGTCACCCAGTTTCGAGGAGAGTCCCTGAAAGTCAAGGCAACCGTTCCCGTCGCTGAGACGTATTACGAGCAACTTCCCGAGGAATTAGTGCAACAATTGCGCTCCTGGGGCGATCGCCTTAACCCGGACTCAGGAGAACCGGGAGAAGTCGTGCAGATTATCAAAAATTTGGGGCCAGTGTTGCAAACCGGGGCGGGACTCCTGTTACTCCAGGAAGTGCAACTAGCGGGCAAGAAAACCCAGTCCGGTTGGGATTTTGCCAATGGAACCCGCCTAGAGATGGGCGAGCATTTGGGCTAGGGCAATCAGGAAACAGATGATAGAGGATACATTAAAAGACTTAAAGGACTTACAATATACAATAAGCCCCTGAGAGGGTTGACTTGTTACAATAATTTAAGTTACTGCTAAAATTCTAACGAAATATGTCAGGTATCACACAAGAGTTGCTTGATGGAGATGTAGGGACTCAGCCATTAACGGCGTACCCATGGAAAAACTATGCTGATACTTTGATAAATAGCGAAGTTATGATTCGTTTTATAGAAATCCTTTTCCCCAATCTTAGAAAAGTTCGAATATTAGGGGGTACAGGAGCAGCAGATGCTCTACTGATTCACGAAGATGGTCGAGTTATTTTATGTGAGGTTAAAGCCTCTCCCTTGACGACATATTCTTTATTATTTTCTTTGCCCAGTTTAGGAAAGATAGACGCTTTAGAGCAATTGACAAGAACCCAAATCGAACAGCTAAATACTGCTCTTTATTTGTATGATAAAACATTAATTCCTTTGGGAAAAATCCAGGAAAAACTCTGGTCTTTTGCTCGTGCAATCTCATTTATCACGAATCCAAAGCATAGTAAAACTGTTGAACGTCATGTCAAGATTTGGCAAGATATTCGTTGTGCTTACCGAGATAAAAATCGTGAATCTAAATATTACTATGTTGCTAATGCTTCCGGCCTTCCCCCTAAACTGGCAAGAGAGCAATTAGATTGGCCGGCAAAAGAATCAATTAGTGACTCGAAAACCAGTGTAGGTATGGATCGTACTGATGATATCAAAAAGGGAATTTACCAAACCTTTAAGTTGGGGATTGAAGCCAAGCGAAACTTTCGGCAGTACACCATTAAAACAGCCCTGGTTTCTAACTTGCCCGCTTATCGACATTCCCAGGTTTATGTTGAGCCATTTACGGACATATTATGGGGGCTAAAGTCTGCTTTTAGCTATGAACCAGATTCTCAAGAGTATCGATGTTTTGAAGTTTCCTTAAATCATCCATTTGATTATATTTTGACTCTGGAAGAGAGTATCAACAGGGGGGAGCAGTTATGACACCTAATCATGTAACCCGAGAGTATAGTGGAATTGTACTGGAGCGTCTCAAACAATTACCTCCTGGTGGTAAAATGGGAGACCTTCCTAAGCATTTGCAACATAAAAGTTTTGTGAGAACTGGCTCAAAGAAGACGGGAGGGCCTAATCTACGCCTGTTTCGCTTAGAGATGAATAAGCCGAGTCTTACCGTTACAGCCTATATTTTTAACAAATTTGTTCATCCAACTCAACCTCGATATATTACACCTCGCGAAGCAGCCTGTCTTCAAGACTTTCCTGATAATTGGGCGTTTTTTGGACGCTTAGGAAAAGTACATCATCAGGTCGGTAATGCAGTTCCGGTGAAACTGTCTGAGGCAATTGCCAAATCCGTAGCTCGTTTTTTACTTCAACATGGTTTTTCCGGTCATATTCCTATCGCCTCCTATTTTTGTGGGGCCGGTGGATTAGATCTGGGGTTTGAAAAAGCCTCCTCAATCGAATTGTCATTTTCTACAGAGTTTTGCACGGATATTGATTCAGATTGTGGTTATACCATTGAAATGAATCGTCCACAATGGAACTTTTTTCTCGGAGATATCACAAAGTTTTCTGGAGAATTGGTACTTAAAAAAATTGGAACTCCACCCGTTGTGGTTGTCGGGGGTCCACCTTGCCAACCGTTTAGCGTGGCAGGAAAACGCCAGGCAACGGCAAATCCCTTAGGAACACTCTATCAGAATTATATTGAACATATTGCTATTCTTAAGCCAGAAATTGTGATTCTGGAAAATGTCTATGGACTCAAACAAGTGAAGGGAGTGGATATCGCCCAAAACATTCATTCATCCTTTGCGGAAATTGGCTATCATGTCAAACATCAAGAGCTACTGGCGGCGGACTATGGAACACCCCAAATGAGACGACGTTTATTTTTTGTAGCGACGAAATATCAGAATGACTTTAGGTTCCCAGAGCCGACTCACTTTGAAAATCCTAATCTGTTTGGAATGCCTCTCTATCAAGGAGCCGGTCAGTCCTTTGCGCATCTTCCTCCACCTGAGATGTTAAAAGACCTGTCTAAAACTCAGTTACCACAGCCTCCGAATCTCCTACATTCTCCTGCGATTTCTGATTCTTCTTGT
>CAZXWM010000424.1:2629-3147 GCA_964644215.1 uncultured Phormidium sp. | reverse complement strand
CTTCCTCGACAACCACAGTAGACACGGAACTCCAGAAGGCTGGGGTTCCGCGTTTTGTCTGGAATAGCCTCGTCACCAGTTGTACGGCGGCCCTGGCCACCCATTCCCTACGCCACCCCGATGAACCTCAACGACGGATTACCCTAGTTGGGGGACGGGGGATGATGGCCCAGTTTTTCCGCCAACGATTCCTAGCGGCGGGCCATGAAGTGCGTCTGTTGGGCCGACAGGATTGGCCTCAGGCCCAGGAGTTACTTGACGATATTGATTTAGCCCTCGTCTGTGTTCCCATTGACCGAACCTTAGAGATCATTCGTCAAACGGCGGGCTATTTGTCCCCAAAGGCGACCTTAGCCGACATTACCAGTATTAAAGGTCCGATGCTGGAGACGATGTTGGCGGCTCATTCGGGTCCCGTGGTGGGGTTACATCCCATGTTTGGGCCTGGGGTGGAGTCGTTTTTGTCTCAGAAAGTGGTGATTTGTCCGGGCCGCGATCGCCCCGCTTGGCAATGGCTG
>CAZXWM010000424.1:0-2619 GCA_964644215.1 uncultured Phormidium sp. | reverse complement strand
TTTAGTCGAATCTCCCCCTGATGAACATGATCAGATGATGGTGACGGTTCAGGCGATTCGTCACTTCGCCACCTTTGGACTGGGGGTGTTTTTAGCTCAAGATGGGATTGAAGTTGGCCGCAGTTTAGAGTTATCGAGTCCCATTTATCGGTTGGGGATTGATATGGTCAGTCGTCTGTTTGGTCAGGATGCCGAACTCTATGCCGATATTATGCTGGCCAATGCTGACCGTCGTGAGGCGATCGCCCGTTTAGCCCAAACCTTCGGGGTCTTGGCGAAACAGGTACAAGCCAAAGACCGTAAGGGGCTAATTGAGGCCATGAATGCCGCCAGTGCGACCTTTGGCAGTGAAACGGAACGAGCGGTTCGGGAGAGCGATCGCCTCATCGAAGCCATGAGTATTCTCCTAGCCGCAGATCGGGTGGTCGACTCAGCCACGATCGCCAGTCAGCCCCCGAACATGAAATGATGAAACACGTACCCTGAGTACTTCTGTCGAGCTGGCAACGATTTTATGGATA
The DNA here is from genome assembly GCA_964644215.1 of uncultured Phormidium sp. Classification (GTDB taxonomy): domain Bacteria; phylum Cyanobacteriota; class Cyanobacteriia; order Cyanobacteriales; family Geitlerinemataceae; genus Sodalinema. Next base: position 2,098 of record CAZXWM010000424.1, on the reverse strand, counting down.
CTACCTGGCAAACTGCAAAAACCTACGAGGATATTCTCTATCACAAACGCGATGGTATCGCCAAAATCACCATCAATCGTCCCCACAAACGCAACGCCTTTCGCCCCCAAACCGTAGTTGAACTCTATGACGCCTTCGCAGATGCTCGGGAAGACACCCGCATTGGCGTTGTGCTACTGACGGGGGCTGGTCCCCATAGCGATGGTAAATATGCCTTCTGTTCCGGGGGCGATCAGAGTGTGCGAGGAAAAGCCGGTTATCTCGATGATGCGGGAGTTCCTCGTCTCAATGTCTTGGATTTACAGCGGCTGATTCGCTCGATGCCCAAAGTCGTTATTGCTTTGGTGGCGGGATATGCGATTGGCGGTGGCCATGTTCTCCATGTCGTCTGTGACCTCACGATTGCCGCTGATAACGCTATTTTTGGACAAACGGGTCCTAAAGTCGGCAGTTTTGACGGTGGATTCGGGGCTAGTTATCTGGCTCGTAGCGTCGGCCAGAAAAAAGCCCGAGAAATTTGGTTTCTTTGTCGTCAGTATGACGCTCAACAGGCTCTCGATATGGGATTAGTGAATACAGTCGTCCCGGTTGAGGAGTTAGAAGCTGAGGGCGTTCGTTGGGCTGAGGAGATTCTGCAAAAAAGCCCCATCGCCATCCGCTGTCTCAAAGCGGCGTTCAACGCCGATTGTGACGGACAGGCTGGCCTACAAGAACTCGCCGGTAATGCCACGCTCTTGTACTACATGACCGAAGAAGGGGTCGAGGGAAAACAAGCCTTTCTGGAGAAACGCCCCCCCGATTTTCGTCAGTATCCTTGGCTACCTTAATTCGGTGTTCATCGTTGAAACGTTGACGGGGGTTCTCGTCGTCTATCGTCTCTGAATCACGGTTATTTCCTAAGCTCCCCACCTTATCTCTTTAGGTGGGGATATTTTAACTTAAAAAAAGCTCAAACGTTTAGACAGAGACCGTTTGAGCTTCGACGGGAACAGGTTTACTAGGTAAAGTCCGAGAGGGAACCGACTCGCGGCTGTTGAGCGAAATGAGTTTTTCTAAATGCTCCCAAGACGGGGCAAAGGGTGGAAAGGCTAATGAACAGGATTTCCAGCTTCCACAAACTGGAGCGCTGAGTTGTTGGCATTGACCGCCCCGACGACCTTCGGGCGTATAGTATCGGCAAGAGCGGCAGGTTGAAACAGAACAGGTATTGATATTCATTGAATGAATTGTTTAAAGCGAACGTTTTTATTTATCTTCTTTAATTTTACAATCTTTCTCTTTTTTTGATCCCAAAGAAAATATAAAAGTTAGCTTTAACTGGGTTTTGTGTAAACTAATAATAAAATTTGTGAAGATAGATTAAGTATAGTCCGTAGCGATCGCTACAGTTCAAAGAACCCCCTTGGAATCAATAGGGATCGATTGCAGATGAGTTGTCAAAGGAGCAAAAATCTAGGTTTACTCCTTCTCAAGCTCAGCAGTAGATACGGCACAAACGGCACAAACTGACCAACGCTCTAGCTCACCGATGGGGGTGGGACAATGGCAAGCTGGACATAGGGGCAACTGATGAGTATGAACGGCTACTTTTTGTAATAACGCTTCTAAGGCTCGTTGTGGGCTAGGGGGGAGCGAGTTCGGGGTAACAGGTTCCGAAGACGAGACAGATGGGTCGGCCACTCCCCAATAACTCGGATGCTCCGATAGCTGATAGTCAGGATTGGGTTGAGGCGGTTGGATGTCTCGATGCCAGAGTCCCGGAGATAAACGAATGTCCCGCAGCGGTTCGTCTAAGTCGCGATTTAACCGAGTTAACCAGCTTCGCCGGGCAAAGGTTAATTGCTGCGCCCAAACGGCATTGGCTGTTGCGACCTGTAAAATGCCATGAGATAGACGGACGGGACGACTAAAGCGAGCTGTTTTCTCTCCAACCACATCAGGCCAAACTGTAATGATTTGATCCAATGGCTCTTGTTTGGGATCAACCAGTTGATTGGATAAGGCTTGTAAAATCTGATCTAAGGATTGAAAACTCATCACTTTCTCCTTGTGGAAACCCCCACCTCGCACCGCAGGTGGGGGAGGAAACAAGTGTCAG
>CAZXWM010000423.1:0-3162 GCA_964644215.1 uncultured Phormidium sp. | reverse complement strand
TCACCCCCAGGTTTGGCGACGGCAATACAGCGCCGCTTTGCTGACATCGAAGATTTTGAAATTCCAGAGATGCCTAGAGAAGCCATCAGAACGCCTCCGACTTTTTAGTCCGATTCGTTGTCTCATCCAAGCATTGAGAGCTGCATTTTTCACTTGACAAATATAGAAAAAATGATATAATTATCGACGTTAACTATAGTTATAAATCCTGATGACTCTTGAGCAAGAAATACAAAATAAATCCTCTCAGGTTTCAACAAACTCTTACTCAATGTCCGTCAATGAACTGGTTTCAATGTATCGGGACGGAGAGTTGAATATTCATCCTGAATTTCAACGCTTTTATCGTTGGACAATCGGACAAAAATCACGATTCATTGAGTCCCTCCTACTGGGTATTCCCATTCCACCTATCTTTGTCTCAGAACGTCCTGACTCTCATTGGGATGTGATTGATGGGTTACAACGACTGTCAACCATTTTAGAACTGATGGGAGAACTCAAGAATGAAGAGGGTGCTACCCAAGAGGAGTTATGTTTAATTGAAACTCGCTATCTTCCTAGCCTTAAGGATAGAACCTGGTCAGCCAACCAAGGAGGACAAAAATTGTTGCCCGATTCAGCCAAAATTAAAATAAAACGAGCTAGGCTGGATGTTAATATCGTCAAACAAGATAGCGACGAGATGGCAAAATATGAGATTTTTCAACGATTAAATACGGGCCGCTCCCTTGCTACAGACCAAGAAGTCCGCAGTTGTATTCTCATCATGAACAATAGTGAGTTCTTTTTGTGGCTTCAAGAATTTTGTAATTTTACACCATTCAAAGATTGTCTAATTCTAACAGATCGTGCAATTGAAGAGGCATTTGACCTAGAGCTTGTCACTCGTTTTGTGGTACTCGCAACCTGTGATAGTAACCAACTCAATGGTATCAATGAGCTAGGAACATTTTTGACGGATAAGATTGTTGAAATTGCTAATGACGCTGATTTCAAACAGGACGAAGTGGAAGAGGTATTCAAAAGAACATTTGACTATCTCTCGACTCTATTTGGAGAAAATAGTTTTAGAAAGTATAATCACACGCAAGAAACCTATATGGGAGGTTCTCTCGTGTCTCTGTTTGAAGTCATTGCTGTAGCGTTGGCACGAGTCTTATTAAATGGTGGTGCTTTGCCTAATAGTTCTGAATTTGAAAAAGCTCATCGAGATTTAAGTCAAAATGAAACCCTAAAAGAATTTACTAAATCTGGGGTCAGGTCTTCAACTCGTATTCCTAAAACAATTAACTTTGGTCAGTCCATGTTGGAACAATGCGTAAAATCCGAACAATAGATGACGTGTTAGATAGCCTGGCATCTGATAGTCGAAGACGAAAACAGGAGATGATGACCTTAACCTTTCTGTTAGATGGTCGGCGAAAACATGAAGTTAAAGTTATTTGTAGAAGCTCGGTTGTTTTAGCTTATGCTCACTGGGAGGCATTTATCCATCATGCAGCCGAAGTCTATATTAGATATGTTGAAAGTAGGAGATTATCACTCAATCAACTTTCTCTTAATTTTCAGGTAGTTGCCTGTCAAAGACTTATTCAAAATGTTATTAACAATAAGTCAGATTTTGTTCCTCAACGTCAGCTAATCGACCAAGTAAAATTTAGATGTTCAGAGACCTTAACACTTCAATATCACGTCATGAAACGGGAATCTAACTTGGATGCAGGGAGCTTTCAGAAAATCTGTGAAATCTTAGGTATTGAGACAGAGTTTTGGACTGATAAATATGGCTTTATTAATGATTTATACAATACTCGCTGTGCGATCGCCCATGGAGAAATTACCGGCGATCGCCCTCAGGTACAGTATGCCAAAGAAGTGTTAAACTTTGTGATTGATGGGATTGATCACTTCAAAACTGACATTGAAAATGCAGCTTTGAATCAGGACTATTTACTCTAGTCCTCAACCCTTCCCATCAGCGTTCAATGGGTTCTTTCCCCGACACCACTGGGGCGATGTTACTTAACTGTAACTTAGGATGGTCCGCCTGAACCTGAGCCACATTCCACTCATTGCGGAACAACAATACCGGACGCTCCCAACTGTCCTTAACCGCAGCAGTGTTAAAAATTCGTCCCGCCTCCTCCAGGGCCTGCCAACCTCCCTGAACCCAACGGGCCACGGTAAAGGGTAATAGTTCTAGGCGAGTATCTACCCCATACTCGGTTTCCATGCGAAATTGAACCACCTCAAATTGTAGTTGGCCCACCGCCGCCAGGATGGGATCTCGTTTCGACTCATCCACGGAATACATAATCTGTACGGCCCCCTCTTCCCGCAGTTCTGCCACTCCTTTACGGAATTGTTTGAACTTAGAGGGGTTCACATTCCGCAGATAGGCGAAGATTTCTGGGGAGAAACAGGGAATCCCCTCATATTCCAATTTCTTGCCGTTATAAATGGTGTCGCCAATGGCAAACATTCCCGGATTATTTAAGCCGATGACATCTCCAGGATAGGCGGTATCGAGGGATTCTCGCCCTTGAGCAAACAGTTTTTGCGGACGAGACAGCCGCACAGTTTTGCCGGTTCTGGCGTGTTGCACGGTCATGTCTTTCTCGAATTTACCACTACAAACCCGCACAAACGCCACGCGATCGCGGTGTTTGGGGTCCATGTTAGCCTGCAACTTAAAGACAAACCCGGTGAACTCAGGATAGGTGGGGTCAATGTCATCCTGGGTACTGTGGCGAGGATAGGGTTTGAGGGAATAGTCCACAAAGGCATCGAGGAATAACTGTACGCCAAAGTTGGTCATGGCACTGCCGAAAAAGACAGGGGTGAGTTGGCCAGCGTGAATCGCCTCTAAATCAAACTCCGTTCCCAGTTCGTCGAGGATTTCAACTTCATCTTTGAGTTGGTGATACAGTTCCGGTTCAATCAAGTCCGCTAGGCGAGGATCTCCCAGTTCAAAAATGGTGTCTTCAGCGGCTTTACTTCCGTGGGCCGTGCGTTTGAAGAGGTGAACTTTCCCTTCACGGCGATCATACACTCCGGTGAAGCGATCGCCGCTGCCAATAGGCCAAGTTACCGGATACGTCGCCAATCCCAGTTCCCGTTCAATTTCATCGAGGAGTTCCAGGGGATCGCGACTGGGAC
>CAZXWM010000422.1:0-3209 GCA_964644215.1 uncultured Phormidium sp. | reverse complement strand
GCGTAGGAACGATGGAAAGGACTATCTGTAGCATGATTTTAGGAAAATGGTATTATTCCATCCGCCGGTGCAGTTAGACCTGATCGCAATCTGAACCGAACGGGAAACAGTAAGCAAAAGTACAAGTAGTCACGACAGGACGTTTGGTGAGTTGATCACGACAGTCCTAATTCTGACTCGGTGAACGGGAGAACAACTCATTAAACTCCCGCTGATCATAGTGATACACCGTGCGAATCGGATAGGGAATACTAATATCCGCGCGATCGCAGGCCGCCTTGAGAGCCATCATCACTCGCGTCTGCACTCGGCGCACCTCCGCCCGTTGCGGTAACGTCCAATAGCGCACCAACAAATCAATCGAACTATCTCCAAACCCTACCACATCCACCTCCACATCAGGCTCGTCCATCACCCCTTCAACGCCATCGAGAGCCTCTTTCAAGACTTGAACCGCCATCGGTAACGGCGTGTTGTAATCCACACCGATCGCCAAATCTGTACGACGAGACACAAAAGCTGTTAATACTTCCACCGGACTGGTAAACACCATCGAATTGGGAATCACGACCCGCTCGCCGCGATAGGTGCGAATCTGAGTTGAACGAATCGCCACCTCTTCGACGGTTCCTTCATAATCGCCCACGATAATCTGATCGTGGAGTTCAAAGGGTTCTTGTAATAACAATAAAATCCCGGCCAGGAAGTTCTTAAAAATATCCTGAAAGGCAAAACCAATAGCCACAGACCCCAACCCGAGTAGGGCCACGAGATCCCCTAATCCTAAGTTGGGAAAAGCAATCACCGCCGCTGCTAAAACTCCCACCACCCAGGAAGCGACATAACTGGTTTGAGACAGCAACGACTGGAGAGAACGACTGCGAAGTAACCGGCGCGCTCCCTTATGCACCACCCGTTGCACATTTTTGGCCGCCCACTTGGTTAGGGCTAAAATAAGGAACGCGATCAGAAGTGCTGGCAGCAATTGGACGGTTTCACCGACTAACTGAACCAGGCGAGTTTGAATTTCTTGCAAAATAGCCGTCATGGATAATCTCTGAATGGGGACTTGTGAGGCCCGCTAGTTTAATGTTGCTCGATCGTGAATCAGTCGTGGCGATCGCCGGGATCTCGTCCAACCCACTCGCGCCTTGGTTACTGTAACCCAAGATCTGCCATTCTCCCAAGGACTCTAACCACAGACTGAGGCACAGTTTGCCTAAACCTCTACTTCTAGGTAGATGCACTGACCCAGTATCCTCCCTTATTCTAGTAGTAGCGGTAAACACAAGACCTTAATAGCAACTTACCTATGACTTACTTCTTAACGACAGGTGCTGAACAGGCCTTTTCCTATCCCATTTCCGGGGTGATTATCGGCGTGGTCGGCTTCATCGCCGCAGTTGGCCTAGGTTCCCTAGCCTGGTACAACTCCAAACGTCCGCCCGGTTGGGAAGACAAAGAACGCCCTGACGTCGTTCCTGATATTGATACTAATCAGTAATCTAAACATTTTTTCCAAATTTTTGAAACTCCCAAGTTGAGTTTCAAGCTAATTCCCGAAAAATTGACAATCCATTGGAGTTTTATTTATGACGACCGACCAAAATACTAACCAACAAGCCCCGAACTACGATCGCAACATTACCCCTCCTGAAGTGAGCGATCGCATGGAACAAGAAGGAGACAACTTCAAGAAAACCCCTGAACCGGCCAAAGACCCCGACCAAGGTCATCTCGACACCACCAAAGGGTTCACCGTAGACCGGGAAGGCCTCGCGAATAACTATGCTGTCGAACCCGAGATGTACTACGAAGATCGCGGCGACTTGCGCGAGAAAGAAGAAGCCCTCAAAGCCGAGCGAGCCGAGGAACTCAAAACCGTCAACCAAACCAACGAAGCCGGTAAACTCGAAGCCGATCACGATGACCGTGGTAAAGGCCCCGGTGTAATTTAAAAGCCTGACTTAGCCTGAAACTTCGGGAAATCTTCCCCATAAAGTAGAGATGCAATTCACCTGTATCTCTACTTATTCTTGTTTTTTAGTTTGTTTATAATAATTGTTCATTAAAGTCCATGAATACACCTTTACTACCCGATAAACGGTGGATGTCAATTTGGATAAAATGTACCGCTATTCTCGCTCTGCTCAATTTAGTTTTAGCCCTGTTTAACGCCAGTTATGTCCCTCTGCGGGATATTTATCTTCGCTACATTCCCCAGGTGGTACAAGTCTATGATCCCGTCAAAGGGATAGAACCCCATCCCCAAACCGAACAATACCGACAGAACTTCGATCGCCTCCTCAGCCAAGTCTCCCAAACTGGACTGGATGGCCCGGACGTGCAAGCTTCTCTACAACGCCTCAAACAGCAAAGTGAAGCTCTCATTGACGAAAACCCCTTCATCGCCTCCGGGAAATTCAGTACCTTTGCTAAATTACAGCGTCGCATTACCGATCGCCTCAACCAAGACTCCGTCACCATGGCCTTTCGGGAATTTTGGACTCCCGAGTATTTGCGATCGCACGACATCACCAGCGAACTCAACTTCTTTCAAACCAAAATCATTCCCCTGCTGGCCACCAACTACTACCGACAAATCGACGACAACGGCCAACCCTACGACGCGTATTGGCGTATTGACATCTGGTTTATCGGCTTTTTCGCCCTAGAATTTCTGATTCTCACCTTCATCGCCTCCCGTCGTCGCGTGGGGTTAACCTGGTTTGATGCTATGTTGCGGCGTTGGTACGACTGGTTTTTGCTTATCCCCGTCTGGCGTTGGCTGCGGATTCTCCCCGTCACCGTGCGGCTACATCAGGGAAAAGTCGCCAACATCGAATATATCCTCTCCCAGATGATTCACGAACCGGCCATTTACCTGTCCGATCATATCTCCGAATTTGTCACCATCCGCACCCTCAACCAATTTCAAGAATCCATTGAAAACGGCGATCTCGCTCGCGGCTTACTCAACCCCTCAGACTATGTGGCCGTCGGTGACATCAATAGCCTCGAACGCATCAGCGATCGCCTCCTAGAACTCACCATCTATAAAGTTCTCCCCCAAGTCCAACCCGAACTCAAATCCCTCCTCAACCATTCCCTCTCCGAAGCCTTACGAGAATCAGCCTTCGTCGAACTCGTCGAACGAGTCCCCGCCTTAGGTCATCTCCCCACCGATGTCAGCGATCAACTGGCCAACT
>CAZXWM010000421.1:0-3211 GCA_964644215.1 uncultured Phormidium sp. | reverse complement strand
TTTGTTGGCGACGTCTCGTAAGGATTCAAAGAACGCCGTCACCAAGGAAAGAATGAGCCAGAGCATTACATGGGAAACCAGAACGAGACTCCAGGATAGCCCATCTCTGTCTCCCACTCCCTTTCCCTCGTGACTTGGCTCTGCCAAGTCATGCTCTTGGGGAGGCTCTGCCTCCCGACTCACAGGCGGCAGAGCCGCCCAGAGTCCGTGTCACGGCAGAGCCATGACACGAGGAGAGAGGAGACACGAGGAGACAGGAGAGAGGGGAGAGGACGAGGGGGTGACATGGTGGGGGGATGGGGGATAAAATGGATCGGCGTAACTTTGCCGTCAAGCTAAAATGGGACGTTCTCGCTACCGTGTCCTGGAAGATTCTCCTCACTTTTTGACCTGTACAGTGGTCAACTGGCTACCCCTGTTTAGTCAACCCCAACTCGTCCAGATTGTTCTCGATTCTTTGCAATTTCTCCAGGACAAACAGCGCCTCACGCTTCATGCTTATGTCATCATGGAAAATCATCTCCATCTGATTGCTTCATCTGAAAACTTGCCAAAAGCAATTCAAACATTTAAGTCGTTTACCGCTCGTGAAATTATTGATACCTTAATTGAAGGTAAAAGTTACTGGTTGAATCATTTGAAAGGAGGTAAAAGTCCCCAAAGATATAATCAGAATTATCAAGTGTGGCAAGAGGGATATCATCCTCAAGTTATTCAAAATTACCAAGTCTTGCAGCAAAAGATTGAGTATATTCATGCTAATCCTGTGCGGCGAGGCTATGTTGATGACCCCAGTCACTGGCGTTATTCTAGCGATCGCACCTACCAAGGGCAACCCGGACTCTTGGCTATCGAAATGCTTCGTTAAATAAACCTTAAAACAGCGATAATTGCCGTTTCGGCGGCTCATAACCCAGATGCACCCAAGCCGCAGGACTGGCCATGCGTCCCCGTGGTGTGCGCGTCAGATAGCCAATTTGCATTAGATAGGGTTCATAGACTTCCTCGATGGTTTGGGCATCTTCTCCGGTTGTGGCGGCTAAGGTTTCTAACCCTACAGGACCTCCATGAAACTGCTCAATGGTGACGGTTAATAAGCGGCGATCGGTCCAATCTAAGCCCATGGGATCGACTTCAAATAACTCTAACGCGGCTTTAGCAATCTCTTCGGTAATGGTTCCTGAAGCTTTCACTTGGGCGTAATCGCGAACTCGTTTTAACAAACGGTTGACAATGCGGGGGGTTCCTCGGGAACGACGGGCAATTTCTAAAGCCCCATTGTCGGTTAAGGGGGTATCTAATAATTTCGCGGTGCGTTGGACAATTTGGCTGAGTTCGTCGGGTTCGTAGAATCGTAATCGTTGTACTAAGCCAAAGCGATCGCGTAGAGGAGATGTCAACGCCCCCACCCGAGTCGTGGCCCCGACGAGGGTAAACGGCTGTAAGTCGATGCTACGGGTGCGGGCGGTTTTGCCTTTGCCGATGGTAATATCGAGGCGATAGTCTTCCATGGCCGGATAGAGTAATTCCTCCGTCATAGGACTGAGACGGTGAATTTCATCGATAAACAACACGTCTCCGGGTTTTAGGTTCACCAGTAAACCCACGATATCGCGGGGACGTTCTAAGGAGGGGGCGGTGGTGATTTTGCAGCCAACTCCCATTTCAGCGGCTAGGATTAAGGCCATGGTGGTTTTTCCTAGTCCCGGTGGCCCGTACAGCAATAGGTGATCTAAGGCTTCTTGGCGAGATTGGGCAGCAAGAATGGCAATGTTGAGAACTTCTTTGAGTTCGGATTGGCCGATGTAATCGCTTAACTGTTGGGGGCGGATTTTTTCATCGGCTTGGATCTGGGTTTGGGGTTTGTCGGCTGGTTTTTCGCCATCTGGGCTGTATTCGGCTACGTCTTCGGCGGTGGTTTCGGGCTGTAGCAGGGGATTGCGATCGCCCGCTGGGGAGGAATTAGACTGAGAGGAAATAATAGCCATGGACGATCGCCGCAAATCACAAGAGGGTCTTACCCTTAGGGTAAAGGCAGGGACCTACTTGCGGCAAATGGCGGCAACACTGGTATGGAACTGAGTTCCGTTAACCGTCACGGGATGGATTTGTAGGAGTTCTACCTCTGAAAAATAGTCTAAGAGGAGTTTCTCAAAACTGCTGGGGTTGAAAAAGTTGACATGGGTGGCTTCCAACAAATGCCAGGGAACCACCTGTTGGGGGAAACAGAGAGGAATTGCATCGATATTGGGAACCGTAAATACTGCCTGTTCGCGGCTGACTCGGGCTAGTTCCTCTAATACCTGGCGGTAGTTGGGGATATGTTCGATGACTTCGATACTGACGACTGAGGCAAATTGTCCATCGTCGTAGGGAAGGGGAAAACTCCCGTCATAGAGGGTGACGCAATCGGCGATATCGGGCCGTAACTGCTGGCGAATGGCGGGGCGATCGATTTCAATGCCATAGATGTCGCGATAGGCGTTGCGATCGCGCGATCGCAACGTCCCCAGTAACGCCCCCATGCCACAGCCAAAATCCAAAATTGGGGTGGGCAGTGGCTCAACTAACGCCATAACCACCTCTGACACGACCGGGGAGGGCATTCCTTCGCCATAAATCTGCTGACGACCCAAAACAGTGTCACCACTCAGTAAGCCCTCATAAGCCGGGGCTGTGAGGGTCAAAGATCCTTGAGCTTGCCAGAGGCGATCGCCGGCAACACTGAGCTGAATCTCGGTTAGGGTCGCATTATAGGGAAGTTGATACTCAAAGGTAATGCCGGAAAATGGGAGTTGAGTCTGAGGAGTCACATCCGGGCGATAGGTGCGATACTGATTGAGCAGAGGAATCGCGACTCCATTAACCCAGAGGTCTGGAATCGCCACTGGATCGCGCGTCCAGCCTACCAATCGCAACAGTCCTGAGGCCTCAATTTCACAGGTTTCCCAACAGCCCTGGTGATGGGGACGATGGAGAGGATGGGAACCTAACCTCAAGGGAACGTCGTCAGAGATGGGAGACTCGAAGCCCCTAGGCTGGGAACTCAACCGACGGAACGGTTGAAGCAGTTTAGAAAACCGGGACGTCATAAGATAAGTCGTGTTGAGGGAGTCGCCGCAAAAGGCGATCGCGAAGCGTACGGGAACCGCGATCGCCCCCACTATATCAAGGTTCGGCGATCGCACTGCTGAACAACCCGTCTAGAAAA
>CAZXWM010000420.1:0-3220 GCA_964644215.1 uncultured Phormidium sp. | reverse complement strand
CGAAGATATCAAAGCCGACTTCGACCAAGCCTTCACTAAAGCTGGCTAAGATATCCCCTATCTAGGTCATTTGTGCTAAACTAGCCCCCTCCCCGCCTCAGGGAAGGGGGAGAAACCCAATTTATGATAATTTTAAAGTTATCCGAGTCAACAGCCCCGAGAACTAGCAATGTTGACCCGCCTGTCTTTTTTTTATTAACTGTTCACTACTAACTATTAACTATTAACTATTAACTGTTCACTGATGAAATACCGCCATTTGATTTCCCCCCAGACTCAAGTTTATCGGCTACCGGAACCCTTTTCGTTGGAGTCAGGAGAGGTGTTAATGGGAGTTGAAGTGGCCTATCGTTGTTGGGGAAAACTCAATGAACAGGGCGATAATGCGGTGCATATTTGTCATGCGTTGACGGGAAGTGCTGATGCGGATGAATGGTGGGGGCCGTTGTTTGGAGAAGGACGCACCTTTGACGGCGATCGCGATTTTATTGTCTGTAGTAATGTTCTGGGCAGTTGTTACGGAACTACAGGACCGATTTCAATCAATCCGGCGACGGGGAAACCCTATGGGCGAGCATTTCCGGCGATTACGGTTCGGGATATGGTGCGCTTGCAATGGCGATTGTTGCAAGGGTTGGGGGTGAGGAAACTTAAGTTTGTGATTGGTGGTTCCTTGGGGGGAATGCAAGTTTTGGAATGGGGAAAACTCTATCCTGATTATGTCGATCGCATTGTCTCAATTGCAGCAGCGGGACGACATTCGCCTTGGTGTATTGCCATGAGTGAAGCCCAACGTCAAGCCATTTTTGCCGATCCCAATTGGTGTAATGGCAATTATGAAGAAGACTCTCCCCCGACTACGGGATTGGCGGCGGCCCGGATGATGGCCATGATTTCCTATCGGGCTACGGTGAGTTTTGAACAACGCTTTGGGCGAGAGATTCAGGAGGATGGGGAGTTTGCGATCGCCAGTTATCTGCGCTATCAAGGACAGAAGTTAGTTCAACGTTTTGATGCCAATACCTATGTGGCGTTGACGGAAGCCATGGATCGTCATGATGTCTCTGGGGGAGAGGGGGATTATCGGGCGGCGTTGGGGGCGATCGCCCAGCCGACGCTGGTGGTGAGTATTGACTCGGATCTCCTCTATCCACCTCGGGATCAGCAGGAGTTAGCCCAATGGATGCCCAACGCCGAGTTAGAGTGGTTATCGTCGCCCCATGGCCATGATGCCTTTTTAATTAATATGGTGGCGTTGAATGAGTTGGTGATGGCGTTTTTGGCCCAGGGAACCTAAAAAAATAGGACATCGGAAAAATCCCCATTCGGTCAACAGCCATACCCTATTCAGGAGTATCAAACCGAAACCAATACCTATCATAGAGGGTTTGAGCAAAATAATTGTCGCTAAATCCCGTTGTATCCTTGGCGCAGAACTTGACAAATCGCGCACAAGCCCTCATTTGCTGTGGGGTAAATAATGAAAATCGTTGCTTCTGATACTCCGCTAAACCGGGATTGTGGCTGTAAGTCCCCAGAGTATATAAGGTATTGTCTGTCCAAACTTCCTCAGTCCTGAAATATCGCAAATACCAAACCATGAAAGCCGGCAAGTAAAATCTCATCCCGACCTTGTCCAAGTAACTTAAGGCAGACTGGCAGGCTTTGATATGCTCGTTTGGTACATCTTGCCAACGGCCCCGATAATCCAGGCGGCGATACTCCTTATCGTTGCTGTAGTCGTAATCATCGTGAGCCTCGGCCACGTGCAATGTCAAGTCCTGGGGCTGAGGAACTCCCTCAAAGGCAGTGTCAATCAATGCAATCAGTTCTTCTGTGTTCATCGCCTTAAAACTTTCCCGAGAGGGCGATCGCAGTTGGCAGAATTAGCCTACAACCCAAGTCTCATGCCAAGGGCCACCGCCGACTTCTAAACCACATTGAGAACTCGTCGCCTCCAAAATGGTCTGATACTGTCCCTGACGACGCTGTTTAAGCTGTAGATGAACCTGGCCCTTCATGGTATCGCGACAGGCGAAGACTAACCCCTCACGAGTAGGCGCCCGTAGCGGTGTTCCGGGTTCTTCCGTGGTTCCAGTCAGCGTCACCTCTAAATCTCCACTCCAGGCCTGCATTTTCCAATATCCCCAGGGCGCAATTTCCCAGGTGACGGTTCCATTCCAAGGGACAAACTCGTAAAACGTCCCCTCGTGATGGATTCCCACCATGGCCACCGATTCCATCCAGGCCAGGACTTCTCGCCGGCCACCGCCAGCAGTGAGGGCTAAATTGGGTTCATTGTCGAAGCTGTTGCAATTAAACCAGAACCACTTTTGCGGGAAGGAACGCCCCCAGTTCTTTTCTCCATAGGCGGGAACTCGGTTAAACTCATAACGATCGCCGTTCCAGTCAATCCAACCCGTGGCCCAACCGTGGGCCATGAGGACTTGCCAACCGGGTTCAAAGATTTCCAGAAACGATAGCCAGCCGGCCGTGGATTGGCGATCGCCCCAACCATAGACCGGTTCAATGGTATATTGCCAGGTACAGTGACGGCCACTGCCGGGGTCGTAGAGTTTCCCCTGATGCCAGGTGGCGGTGGCTTGATAGCCTTGTTGGACTTCGGCGTTGAAGGTATCGCGATCGATGAGTTTGGGGGGACGGGTGAGGGAGGTTTGTCCCCAATGGCCCAGGCCCAGTCCCTTTTTCCAGGCCCAGAACTTGTTGACATCGGGAAATGTCCGACAGAGATACTCATCACGGGGGCCGAGGATTTGCGCCCCGCCGCCACTGTTGGCTTCGCCGCCAAGGGGATCTTCAATCGAATACATGAAGGCGAAGGTTTCCCCCATCTCAGGAAGGGTGACGCGATAATACCAGCCTTCAAAGAATTTGCGACTTTCCCCATCCCAGTGATAACCACTGTGGGGAGTTGGTGCAGAACTGACGCTTGACCCTACCATAGAGAAATAGATGTAATGTTTGGGAACCTGTACGGCTGATGTCTCCACTCCAACAACGCCCGATTTATCTCGACGCTCACGCCACAACTCCCGTCGATGAGCGTGTGTTGGCGGCGATGCTGCCCTATTTTACTGAGTATTTTGGCAATCCCGCCAGTATCAATCATCACTATGGCTGGGAGGGGGAAGCGGCGGTGACACAGGCCCGGGAGACGCTGGCGGCGGCGATTAACGCTTCTGCTGAGGAGATTATTTTT
>CAZXWM010000419.1:0-3242 GCA_964644215.1 uncultured Phormidium sp. | reverse complement strand
ATACAGTTCACTGGACAGGTATCAATGGCCTCTTGGATTACCTCTTCAGGCTCACCATCTTGGTTCACTACCCGCGCTCGCCCGTAATCCGGCTCAATGTAAAAGGTATTACGGGCGACATGGGCGCAATGTTTACAGCCAATACAGGTGATTTCATCCACATACACGCCCTTTTCACGCAACGCCCCCCCTAATTCTGGCTCGAACCCAGACCGTCCGGGATGCTCCCGTAGAGAGCCGCCGAGTTCGGGTTCCCAGCCTGAACGGTCCTCAGAGACCTGCTGTTGTAGATTTGGGGCATCGGTCATAATTAACTCCAGCGTTGCAACACCAGACGGATAGACCCGTCTGTTTGGGTTTGTTGTTCTGAAACTTGGAATCCTTGTTTAGCAGTTTCCTGCATCACCGTCGAGAAGGCATACTGTTGGGTGATTTTGCTTAAAAAGCGTTCCACGGGAATCGGCTGATTCCAGAATTGCAGGTCAGCCACCAGGTCGTAGGCCTGTCCGTTCCAGCTAAATCCGATATCGTAGCCATTGTCCTGTTCGACAACGATCGCCGCCGAATGAACCTGGCCGCGATAGCCGCGAACATCCTTGGGACCGGCTTTCCAGTCCAGTTTCAGTTCCGTCAGAGCCTGTTGTAAGGCATCGAGGTCACGGATTTGGGTTTTGATATGACTAAAGTGAGACATAGCTTGGCGAGGGATTTGCTAAATGTTTAAGAACAACAGATGAGACAAAAGAACCGGCAAACACTTACCATTGGCTGTAGGATTGAGCCTGAGCCGCTGTTGTTGCCGAATTTTCCTGGGTTTGTTGGTAAAACTCCGAGGTTTTCTCTTGATTGAGAACAATTCCGAGTTTTTCCTCGATCGCAGCCGTGACCTCCGCACAGGAGGCTCCGGAAATACCGGTCACCTGTTCGACCACTCTGCCATCGGGGTAGATCGTGAATTCGAGTGTTTCCATAAGCTCCGGGGAACCACGAGGGGGACGATAGATGCCTTGAGGTCGATAGCCAGAACCTCCCCCAGCAGCCACATAGAACCACCGGGAGCTTCTGAACTCAGTCGGTCTCGAATAAAATTTTAATAAATTGCGTTGTTACGATTCAAGGCTTTGCCTAACTTAACAAATGTTGAGCTATGCACGTTGACTTTTACTAAGTTTGTCCCAAATTTCCGATTCCGTCAAGGCGATCGCCCAAGTAATTGCCAATTTTTCTCAGCTATTTCCAGGCGAGGCCTCGGATAAGGCTTGAGGGGCCGGGGCGATCGCCTGTAGATTCAATTCAATCTTGGGACGATAGATTACAGGGTTATCCGTTGTAAAGGAAATCGAAGCGACGGGAGCCGGGAGAGGTCCGTTGGCTGTCTCAAGTCCGTTCCAGAAGGCCAGTCCCTCATCCGGAGAGCGGGGGAGATGGCTAAGGATGACACCATTCTCGGATGTGGTGGGGAGAATCCGATAGGTGGCCTCGGTGCCATCTTGGTAATTGACCTGCATCCTTACGGGGGCCGCTCTTAACAAGGTTTTCATGACCTTGCCGATGAATGACTCCTGAATGGCGATAGAGGCTCGTAGTACGTTTGCATCATTAAAATCCAGGGTCATGGGATCATCCCAGGAGAGCGATCGCCGCTCGACCTCCCCAACCTCAACCCAGGACAACGGCGACTCCCGAGGTTCTAAAAGCATTAGGTTGGGCATCGACTCCGTTGGTACAAACTCAGGAAACTGGGACGACAGTTGATAATGAGACAGGACATGGAAGAACGTTGCCGGTTCCGAGAAGAAGGGATGTCGGCCATCCAATCCAGCAAAGTTATAAAGAATTGCCTCAGGGGGCTGTTCTGCCAGTCCCTCAGCCGTCCAAGTATCCAGAAACTCCGTATAGTTGGTGTACGACTGTAGGGTTCGCCGAGGTTGCCAGTTGAGCTGGTTAGCAGGAATGAGCGAGAGTTCCCAGGGCATCACGTCAACGGTTTTAGTCTCCAAATAGGTTAGGGTGTCGTCGGCGAGTTTCAGAGGCGAGATGGCATCGCGACTGGCAACTTGCACTTCATCTAGGACTCGGGAAAAATCAAAATAAACAACGCGATTGAAGACAAGTTGAGGTTGGGGGATCAGAGAGATATTCCAAAATATTTTTGGCTGTCCAAATACTTGCGGAACTTGCCAATAGATACCGGTAATTGCCACCATCAGTATCATCGCGATAACCGCTAAGGGCTTGCCTTGAAATCGAGGCCGCTGCTGTAAGGCAATACTAAGAAGAAAAGGACTTACAAAAAAGAACATAAACGCATGGGCATCTTGACGAACAAACCCATGTTTTAGAACGACCCAGAGGGTAAAGGTTAATGCTAAAAATATCCCTAGGGACTGAAGGGTCGCTAAACGAACAAAAATAGTTAACAGGATAACCACCATGGCGATCGCCAGTCCCAACTCCGCTGATGAACCCACTAAACTCATCGCACTAGAATAGCCTGAGGAAACCTGCAACGATCCCAGGACAAATCCCAACATTGAAGGGCGATCGCTCAGTAAGATAACTATGGCTAGGGTGAGGCCAAATACTGCCGGACTACTTGACCATCCCAATAGGAGACGAATCGAAGCTCGGCGATCGCCTCTGAGAAACCGGCGACTCACTCCACCCCAAACTAGGGCGATCGCTAGCGACGGTACTAAACGCAATAACCCCATCCCAAGGGAGGGGTGCAATCCCACAAAGGTGACCGCCATGGCGGCGGCCGTTGTTGTCAATAGAAACACCACCTCTTCCTGTACTCTCCGACGGCGATCGCCGACTCGATAAGCCTCATAGAGACGACCAAACCAACACATCACCAAGGCCCCAAAGGTCATCACCCCAGCCGTAAACTTAATCAGAGTACATAGTCCCGCAAATCCTCCTAAGAATGGGGCTATTGCCAACGCTATTTTGCCGCGAAGCCCCTGACTCCAGGACAGCAATAGGAGAAATCCCAGAACGAGCAGGTAGTCTATTGCGATTAAACTATGGTAAACACAGAAAAAACTAAAAATCCAGAAAAGCTTGAGACTAATGGACTTTATTTTAAAAAATTGAATTGCACATAGTGCCAAGAAAGTACTATGTACGACAGTCTTGAACCAAATAATTTCTTGATAATTTTCCGGCAATACAGAGCCAGACACTAAATAACCTAAGGGTCCATAGGTATAAATAACATCCTTCCCAAAACTCAACTC
>CAZXWM010000418.1:0-3261 GCA_964644215.1 uncultured Phormidium sp. | reverse complement strand
TACGACAAACTGCAAGAAGCCCTCCATGTCTATCGCACCAACGAAGAGAAACATCCCGGAGTCGCCGTTGTCTATGCACAAGGCCCGGTCAATCTAGCCGGTTCCGTCTGGATGCTTGAGCGAGATCCTCATCCTCTGTTCCCCAACTACCAAATCGATCCAGCGGTCTCCCGGCAAATGTTTGTCGAAAAAGGCTGGAAAACCGTCGTCGGCTTCCAAACCCGTAACCCCATCCACCGCGCTCATGAATATATCCAAAAATGCGCCTTAGAAACAGTGGATGGCCTATTTCTACATCCCTTGGTGGGAGCAACCAAAAGCGATGACATTCCCGCTGATGTGCGAATGCGTTGCTATGAAATTATGCTCGATAAATACTTCCCCCGCGATCGCGTCATGATGGCCATTAACCCCGCCGCCATGCGCTACGCCGGACCTCGGGAAGCGATTTTTCACGCCCTAGTACGGAAAAACTATGGCTGCACTCACTTCATTGTCGGACGCGATCACGCCGGGGTTGGGGACTACTATGGAACCTACGACGCTCAAAAGATTTTTGAGGAGTTTGAACCCGGAGAACTCGGGATTACGCCGATGAAGTTTGAACACGCCTTCTACTGCACTCGTACCGGAACCATGGCCACCTCAAAAACCAGTCCCAGTACCGCCGAAGAGCGGATTCACCTGTCAGGAACCAAAGTGCGCGAGATGTTGCGACGCGGAGAACTCCCGCCGCCAGAGTTCTCTCGCCCGGAAGTCGCAGCGGAACTCGCTAAAGCGATGCACGACTAATCGCGACGGCGACGTGGGAACAGAATTTTGTGATTCTGTTCCCGTCATCTTAGATAGCAATTGACAGTTGAGAGTTCACTCTCAACCGATATCAAACATAACTAAGGTTAAGAGTTTTATCCTGATGAATCTGCTGTTTCATCTGTCAATTGTTATCCCGATTAACTATTAACTATTAAGTCTTAACTTTCCTAGGCAAATACTATGAAACGACGGGGTTTTCTACAACAATCTGCCTGGCTGCTGGCCGCGACGACAGCGGGTGGACTGGGGTGGGTTTCGGGAGATCCTCGCCTGAGGGAAGTCCTGGCCGGCCCAGCGGTTCGCAAGCGAGCCTTATTGATTGGCATTAACCGCTATCCTGACTCGACCGGCAACGATTTAAGCGGGGCGGTGACAGATGTCCGCTTGCAAGAGCAGGTGTTACAGCATCGCTTCGGGTTTGCCGCCAATGATATTCTCAGCCTCACCGATGACGCGGCCAAGCGCGAGGAAACCTTGGACGCCTTCGCAGACCATTTCTCCGAGGTCACGGCCAATGATGTGGTGTGGCTGCATTTTAGTGGCTATGGCTCTCAGGTGCAGCCGTCTCCTGACTCCGAAGCCGTCGAACCGAGTCTCGTTATGGCTGATGGCTTAGATTTGCCCTTGACGACGTTGTGGTTGCTGCTGCGATCGCTGCCCACGGACAAAATTATGACCGTTCTCGACACCAGTTATACCTATCCGGGGAATCCGCTGTTAGGCAATCTACGAGTGCGATCGCGTCCCAGTCCCACCGTCGTGCAACTCGACGAGGCTCAACAACAATTGCAAGACCAATTACAAAACCAACTCCGTCGCGCCAACAAATCGGGACTGAAACGGAATGGCCCCGGTTGGGTCCTCTCAGCGGCGGCTCGGCAACAGGTGGCCAGCGAAACTCAATGGTCAGGGTTTAGTTCAGGACTCTTTACCTATGGGTTAAGCCAACAACTTTGGTGGCTATCGCCTGAAGCCTCCCTGAGCCATCTCCTGACTCCCACCGAACAACAGGTTGAAGCCTTTGCTGGCGGCGAACAACTCCCAAATATCTGTCGGGGGGGGATTGACCAATGTACGGTCTCAGGAGAACTGCCCCCGCCTCTCGTGCCTCAATTAGCAGCCTTAGGCGCTGATGGAGTCATTTTAGCCAAAAACTCTGGTAACGACCCCTTCAAGCTCTGGCTAGGGGGCTTACCGGTCACAGTTTTGAACCGATACGGGGTGGGGTCGTTGTTGTCCGTCTTACCCGAACCGGGAACCCCATCTCAAGGAGACGTGAAACTTCAACTGCGATCGCGATCGGGCTTAACGGCAACTGCCCAACTGTGGGATAGCCCAGACTCCCAGTCCATCGAGGCCGAGTCGATTGTCTCCGGACGACTGGTGCGGGAGTCAGTGCGCATTTTGCCGCGCACCTTGCCCCTAACCGTGGCTCTCGACAGTCGCTTAGAACGCATTGAACGAGTCGATGCCACCAGTGCCTTCTCGGGGATTCGTGATGTCACCTCCGTCACCGCCGGAGAACAAGCCGCTGATTGTGTGTTTGGCCGAGTTCGTCGGGCCACCATCGCCCAAACCTACTCAAGCGATTTAGTCCAACTTCCCAAAGACCAAGGCTCCTACGGCCTATTTTCCGTCGGCCGAGAACTCATCCCCAACAGTATTGGCGAGGAAGACGAAGCTATTAAGAAGTCGGTGCAACGCCTTGTCCCCCAACTGCAAGCTTTGTTAGCCGCCAAATGGCTCACCCTCACCTTAAACGAAGGGGCCTCGCGGCTAAAAGTGCGGGGAACCTTGAGTGTCCTCGATCCTGATGAATCGGTCGTCTTACAACGGCAAACTCGACGCGCCCGACGGGCCAAGGGCGTGCGTCCGTTAGCCGGGGTAGAAGGAACTCTCGATATTCCCGCCGGTAGTCAAGTGCAATATAACCTGGAAAACTTAGGCGATCGCCCCGTCTATTATCTCCTGTTTGGCCTCGATAGTAGTGGCCGGGCCGTGGGCTTCTATCCCTATGAAACTGTCGCCGATGGCAATCCCCCAACTCTGCAACAACCGCCTCTCAATCCTGGTGAGTCGGTGACACTTCCCTGGAGCGAAGCTGAAACTTGGTCCGTGGGACGACCGATTGGTACAGTGTCGATGAAACTCATTTGTTGCGATCGCCCCTTCGGTCAAGCCTTAACCCTCCTAGCCAGTCGGCAAAACTCCCCTCGCAATCCCCGCAGTCTCACCCCCCTAGAGTCGCCGCTACAAGTCGCTAAAGCCATTATGGAAGATTTGCACCGGGCCAGTCTCCGTAAAACCGATGTCGAGGCCTTCCCAGATGATAGTTATGCTTTGGATATGGAAGTCTGGACGACGTTGAATTTTATTTATCGGGTGGTTTAGGGGGGGAGAAGGCAAGAGGCAAGTAGGGGCGTACCTTTATGGTCGCCCTCTTCG
>CAZXWM010000417.1:0-3274 GCA_964644215.1 uncultured Phormidium sp. | reverse complement strand
AGGTTTTGCGTTCTGAGCCAGTTTCTCTCCTCCCTCTACCCTCTGAATAGTTACCCAACCTCGACATTCTCTCAGCAGATGACTCCAGCCGTCGAACAACGCTTGACGAATAACATCTTCAGGTAATGTACCTTTGATTAAGATACGGTTTGGAAGTCCTTTTGTGCTGTTGGGGTCGCCGGGACAAATTACTGATATCGACTCGTTGGCGTCTTGGGTTTCTGCTGCTTTGGTAATTTGTCGGCTGAGGTAGGAGAGAATTAAAGACGCACCGTAGAGGTCTCGCAGTTTGCGCGATTTTTCGATGAATCCCTGAACCGGGGCGAAAGTCGTAGCCGTATATCCAGACATGAACGATGGGGAGGAAGAGGGGGGTCTTATAGATCTATCGGAAAAATTGCCGAGATTTTACGGGACATGGCGAAAATTGTTATAAATCTTAACGTCAACCGCCAAACTTAAAGGAAACTCCGAAATCCATGGCTGGGGAGATTGACCCGGCGAAGGAGATTTTATTATTGCTCGAAATGCGCCAATAACACTTCACCTGCCAAAACGACCTGTCATGATTATTAAGACTAGATGAGTCGCAAGCTTTTGGTGTTGAAATTTGTGGTGTTTTTTGTTATAGTTACCGATAAAATTGTATTCTACACTACCAATTCTCAGGGTAGCTCAATCATCCTGGCTCGACCAAAGTATTTATTTTGATAAGAAACAAAAATAAATATAAACTTGTGCTGCATTCCCCTAGAAATACCCGAGAGTTTTTGTTAAACCTAGAGTTGGACAGAGTGGCAGGTGAGACAAGTGAGCCACTCTCACGTCCAGCACAGAACTCTTGTAAGAGGAAGGACAGACGTATGGTCATCGCTAAACCGACACAAACTCAATTGACCAACTCAACAGAAGCAGAAGCGGGGAGTCGCCATCTCACCCCGGCCTGGGACGGGTTTAAGGCAGGAACCTGGACTAAAGAAGTCAATGTCCGGGATTTCATCCAGAAAAACTATCGTCTCTATGAAGGAGATGCCGAGTTTCTCAGCGGGGCCACCCCACGCACCCAGTCTCTCTGGAACACCGTGCAAGACCTCATGGCCCAGGAACGGGAACACGGCATTTTAGATGCGGAAACCAAAATTCCCTCGGGGATTACCGCCTATGGCCCCGGCTACATTGACCCCAGTTTGGAACAAATTGTCGGCTTGCAAACGGACAAACCCCTGAAACGGGCGATTATGCCCTATGGTGGCATCCGGGTGGTGAAGAAGTCCCTGGCCGCCTATGGCTATGACCTCGACCCCGAGACGGAAGAAATCTTCACCAAGTACCGCAAAAGCCACAACGATGGCGTCTTTGATGCCTATACCCCAGAAATCCGCCGCGCTCGCCATTCGGGACTGATTACCGGATTGCCCGATGCCTACGGTCGAGGTCGGATTATTGGCGACTATCGCCGGCTGGCCTTGTATGGAATCGATCGCCTGCTGTTGGACAAACAAGAACAGCAAGCCTCCCTAGAACTCGACGCCATGGACGAGGACACCATCCGGCGGCGGGAAGAACTCTCTGAGGAGATGCGATCGCTGCAAGAACTTAAAGAGATGGCCGCTGCCTATGGTTGCGACATCAGCCGACCCGCTGCAACAGCCCAGGAAGCCGTCCAATGGACTTATTTCGGCTATCTGGCGGCAGTGAAAGAACAAAACGGTGCAGCCATGTCCCTCGGTCGTGTCTCCACCTTCCTCGATATCTATTTCGAGCGAGACCTCCAAAACGGTCACCTGAATGAAGAACAGGCCCAGGAAATCATCGACCATTTTGTCATGAAACTGCGGATGGTGCGTTTTCTGCGCGCCCCCGCCTACAACCAACTCTTCTCCGGCGACCCCACCTGGGTCACAGAATGTATCGGTGGTGTCGGTGAAGATGGTCGTCCCTTAGTGACCAAAAACAGTTTCCGCTTCCTCAACACCCTCTACACCCTCGGGTCGGCACCGGAACCCAACTTGACCATTCTCTGGTCGAAACGCCTACCAGACAACTTCAAACGCTACTGCGCTCAACTCTCGATTGACACCTGTTCGACGCAGTATGAGAACGATGACTTGATGCGCCTAGACTATGGCGATGATTATGGCATTGCCTGCTGTGTCAGTGCCATGAAGATTGGCAAGCAGATGCAGTTCTTTGGCGCTCGGGCCAACTTAGCCAAAGCCCTCCTCTATGCCATTAATGGCGGTAAAGACGAGATGAGTGGCGAGCAGGTGGGTCCCGATTGGGTTCCCGTTCAGGGCGAGTACCTGGACTATGACGATGTGGCTGCCAAATTCGATCGCTGTCTGGAGTGGTTGTCGCGCCTATACGTCAATACCCTCAACATCATCCACTTCATGCACGACAAATACGCCTACGAACGGGTGGAATTGGCGCTGCATGACCGGGATGTCTATCGCACCATGGCCTGTGGAATCGCAGGACTCTCAGTGGTAGCAGATGCACTCGCCGCGATTAAATATGCTCGCGTGAAGGCGATTCGCGATGAGCGAGGGTTGGTGGTGGATTATGCCATTGAAGGGGATTATCCCAAATTCGGCAACAACGACGAACAGGCCGATGAGATAGCCGCCGCTGTGGTGAAGCAGTTTATGAACAAAATTCGCCAACACAAACCCTATCGCGGTTCCGTTCCCACCCAGTCGATTCTCACCATTACCTCCAATGTGGTCTATGGCAAGAAAACCGGCAACACCCCCGACGGTCGCAAAGCCGGAGAACCCTTTGCCCCCGGTGCGAACCCCATGCACGGCCGGGATACCCAAGGGGCGATCGCAGCCTTAGCCTCGGTAGCCAAACTCCCCTATGAGCATTCCCAAGATGGGATTTCCTACACCTTCTCCATTGTGCCTCAGGCGCTCGGGAAACAGGAGGGCGATCGTATCAGCAACCTAGTCGGACTGTTGGATGGCTACTTCAACGACGAAGGTCATCACATCAACGTCAACGTGCTGAACCGAGACACCCTTCTCGAAGCCATGGACCATCCCGAAAAATACCCACAGCTGACGATTCGCGTCTCCGGTTACGCCGTCAACTTCATCAAACTCACCCGCGAACAACAGTTAGACGTAGTCAACCGCACTTTCCACAGTCACATCTAGCAAGAAGCGGGGTTATCCCGGAAGGGGGCGAACAGCCCCGGAAACGGGCAACAACCCCGCAGGAGTGAGAACCACCCCGGAAGAGGGCGAACAGCCGTTCGCCCCTACCCCGT
>CAZXWM010000416.1:0-3277 GCA_964644215.1 uncultured Phormidium sp. | reverse complement strand
TCAATGCTTCCAGATACTCCAGAAAACCTCATGCAAATCATCGGCATCTATAAAGCCTATGCCGTTCCCATGGACTTCTACTGGCGCAACTTGCTTTATATCGCCGAACAAGTCTTTCTCAATCCCATCCCCGCCTTCAAATACTTTCTCCCAAAATCCTATTTAGACCGTCACAATAGCTACGCCGGCGACCAATCCGAATTACGAGTTTGGCGTGGGCGAGGCGAGGCCCATCCCGAACTCTTGGAATTTCTCCAACGGGGTGAAACCGGCAAAATGCCCAAACTGTTTCATCACCTTTGGCACGATCGCATCAACATGGAGTTCGCCGAAGCCTGTATGCAAGCCATGCTTTGGCATACAGGCTTGGTCGGTCAATTTGACGACTACCTCGAAAGCGACGAATATGTTGCCAACAGCGATCGCGCCATCCGTGCCTATTTCAAAGGCAATCCCCTCATGTTGGGACTCTATAAACTCTTCCCAACCATGTTCTTAGAACAAGTGCGGCAACTCTCCTACTATGCCAACCTAGGGCTATTTTGGGAAGTTATGACTGCCGTTTTCCTAGAAATGTCAGACCTCTATGATGAAGGGAAGATGACCACAGTTCCCGAAGCCATGGAGTTTCTTGTCAATGGCATTTTTGCCGTCGCCGGTCGTCCCATGTATCATCATGTTTACATTCGGGGAGAATGCTACGAAATTATTCCCAAATCCAAAGGATTTACCTGGCTTTATGAAGCCGCCTTACCCTACGTAGAAACCATCTTTTATCGCACCGCCCCCTTCCGAGGTACTAAATCCTATAACGCCCAAGCTAAACAGGTTCCCCAAGAACAGAAAGACTTTCACTATGGCATTCTTTACGCCGATGTCTTCCCCGTGGGAAGTGCCGGGATTCCCCCAACTCTATTAATGCAGGATATGTCTCATTTTCTGCCCCCCTACTTAAAGGAGTATTATCGTCAACATTGCCGAGGAGAAGATGACCAACTCATTCAACTGGGCATTACCTTCCAACGCTCTATGTATAACGTCACCTCAGCCGTGATTCAGGCGTTACGTCAAGCCCTGTGTTATCCTATTGACGACCCCAATTTGAAGCACTTGCAGAAAAATCGTGACTTCTTTGAAGCACAGATGGATCGCTTTTTACGTCCAGAAGCTCGCTTACCTAATATTCAACGACAAGACTATCGCTAAAGCCTTAGTACAAACGTCTTCATGAGATTTCTCGGTAATAGGGAATCCGCCCAAAAATAGGAAAAAAGCTATTTGATTAGCTCCCTATTTTTGGGATTTTTTATTGATGATATAAACCTTTTTATCAACTAAAACATTAACCAAAATATAAACTGGATTTATTAAAGTCTTAATCTCAGTTCAAACAAAGCTGTGAGATTCTAATTGAGACAGTTTACAGCCCTAAACCATTAGCTGTTTTGCCGCCTCACGCCAGTCAGTTAGACAATCAGCGGGAATCTCACCATCATGGCAATTCGACTTAACTCAATTGGAAGCTTTGAAACGGGAATTTTTGACGAAAGCGCCGCAGAAATTGCCGCTTACGATGCAGCCAGCCAGCGCCTATTTGTCGTCAACGCCAATAGCGCCAGCATCGAAGTTTTAGATATTCAAAATCCCAATAATCCCACTAAACTCTTTGAGATTAACGCCACAGACCTCGGAGGAATTGCCAATAGCGTTGCTGTTAACGATGGTCTCGTGGCCGTGGCCGTTGAGAATAACGACACCCAGCAAACGGGGCTGGTCGCCTTTTATGATATCGACGGAACCCTTCTCAACACCGTCCCTGTTGGCGCTCTGCCCGATATGCTCACCTTCACCCCCGATGGTAGAACTGTCTTGGTGGCCAATGAAGGGGAACCCAACGATGACTATACCATTGACCCCGAAGGCTCGGTGAGTGTCATTGATATTCGTGCCGGTGTCGCCAACGCTACCGTTCGCACCGCTGACTTTACCGCCTTTAATGAGCAACGCCAAGAACTTCTCGACGCAGGCCTGCGTATCTTTGGCCCCAACGCCAGCGTCGCCCAAGATGTCGAACCTGAATATATCGCTGTGGCCCCAGACGGCGATCGCGCCTTCGTGGCCCTACAAGAAAATAATGCCTTCGCCGTCGTCAACATCGCTGAAGCCCGGATTGAGAATATTGTTCCTTTTGGCTTCAAAGATCATAGCCGGCCCGAGAACGCCCTCGATGCCAGCGATCGCGACGACGCCATCAACATCGCCACCTACCCCAACCTCGTCGGGATGTATCAACCCGATGCGATCGCCGTCTACGAAGCCAACAGACAAACCTTCATCGTCACCGCCAACGAAGGAGACGCCCGCGACTACGATGGCTTCAGTGAAGAAGCCCGCATCAAAGACATCACCCTCGATCCTGACGCTTTCCCCGATTTCTGGACAGCACAAGCCGATGAAAACCTCGGCCGCCTCACCATCACCACCGTTAACGGCCTGAGTGACGGAACTGTCTTTAACGCCGATCTCAGCGGCGAATCGGAAGTTCCCGCCCTCGAAACCGATGCCAGCGGCCGGGCCGTCTTCAAACTCAATGACGACCAAACCGCCCTCCGCTATGACATGAAAGTGGACGGATTGGACTTTGGCCCCATTCTCGGACAAACTCCCCAAACCCCAGACACGGCTGATGATGTCACGATGCTACATCTTCACGCCGCGAGTGCCGGGGAAAATGGCCCCGTAGGCCTAGGGATTCTCAACCCCGCCCAAGATCCCGACTTCAGCGCCACAATCAACGAGGATGGCTCAACCACTCTCAGCGGCATCTGGCAAGAGAGCGATGCTGCCAATCAAGCCCTCAGTACCTTTATTCCCAGTCTCCTGGCCGCCAGCCCCGATGACGAAGTGGGGTTGTACGTCAATATCCACACCGAAGCCAACCCCGATGGAGAACTGCGCGGCCAAGTTACCGCCACTCAAGCCTACGAAAAACTGTTCGCCTTTGGCGCTCGGTCTTTTTCGATTTGGGACATTCAGGGTAATCTCATCGCTGATACCGGCTCGGAGTTTGAACGAATTACGGCTGAGCGATTACCGGACAACTTCAACTCCGACAATGATGAGAATAGCTTTGATACCCGCAGTGATAGCAAGGGACCCGAACCCGAAGGCGTTGCCATTGGTGAGGTGAATGGGCGCTCCTATGCCTTTGTGGGCTTAGAACGCATGGGCGGAATCATGACCTATGACATTACCGATCCCAGTAATCCAGTTTTTG
>CAZXWM010000415.1:0-3289 GCA_964644215.1 uncultured Phormidium sp. | reverse complement strand
CCCTATTCCCTATTCCCTATTCCCTGTTCCCTGTTCCCTGTTCCCTGTTCCCTATTCCCTCCACATACAGAGTTTTGTAAAAAATTCAACCCATTGACACGCTACAGATAGCGTGTGATACAGTCACTACTCCT
The DNA here is from genome assembly GCA_964644215.1 of uncultured Phormidium sp. Classification (GTDB taxonomy): domain Bacteria; phylum Cyanobacteriota; class Cyanobacteriia; order Cyanobacteriales; family Geitlerinemataceae; genus Sodalinema. The sequence goes on along the minus strand of CAZXWM010000415.1, from coordinate 3,155 downwards.
CGCATACGCTCGAACTTAACCCAACAATCGTGAATCACTTACTCGAATGGTCAGCCAGCCAGGTGGATGAGGCGCTGATCCGACTGAACGTGCTGTCTTTAGAAGGAACCCGCCCTTACGACTATCTCTTTTGCGGCAACGATGTGCCACGCCGTAATGACGGACGCTTATCAAGCCCGATTTTGAACCGCTACCGCCATATCGAAGCCGGTGGCTGGTGGTGTTCGGGCATCGACCTGCTGACTGGAGAGGATGACCTCTGGGGCTGTTTCAAACCCAACCAACCTCGCACTCAGACGGCCCCAACCCCCGATATCACCGGGAAACCCATCAAATACGAACATCCTCCCAAAACCCGTACGGGGGTGTTTGCCCTGCGGGTTCCCTTGCATCTGTGGCAGGCGATCGCCGATCGCGCCGGAGTTCCCCTCTCTCACCATGCCATCGATGAGGCGAAATCCGACTTCGGCTTCTGGCAATGGCTACTCGATCACCCAGAAATTCCCCTCTGCATCACCGAAGGGGCCAAAAAAGCGGGAACTCTCCTCAGTGCCGGCTATGCCGCCATTGCCCTTCCTGGAATTAACGGCGGCTATCGCGTCGAACGGGATCAATGGGGGCAACGGCGAGGGAAATCGCGGCTGATTCCCGAATTACAACGCCTCTGTCACGGCGATCGCCCCATGTATTTAGTCTTTGACCGCGATCGCAAACCCAGTACCATTAAAGCCGTCAACACCGCCTTGCAACGAACAGGCTATCTCCTCAATCAAGCCGGTTGTCCCGTCCATATCGTCACCTGGAACCCGGATCAGGGTAAAGGAGTAGATGATTTCATCGCCCAGCATGGCGTTGAAGCCTTCACTGAGGCCTTTAACTGTGCCGTTCCCCTTAATACCTGGAAAGCCCAGATCCTCAACGCCCTCACCGTTACCCCAAGTATTGAACTGCAACAACGCTACCTCGGGGCGATCGCCATCCCCGAAAATCAGCCCCTCGTCGCCATTCACTCCCCCAAAGGAACCGGCAAAACCGAACTCCTGGCCCAAGTGGTTCAACAGGCCAAAGCCCGCCAACAGAAAGTGTTAGTGGTGGGCCATCGGGTTCAACTTATCGAAGCCCTCTGTCAACGCTTTGAGTTGCCTTATGTCAGCCAACTAGCCCAACCCCGACATCCTGAAGTGGGGATGGGACTCTGTATCGACTCGCTGCATCCTGACTCCCAGGCCCAATTTGACCCGGACTATTGGCAAAATGCCCTGGTGATTATCGATGAAGTCGAACAAGTCCTCTGGCATGGCTTAAATTCCGATACCTGTCGTAGTCAGCGGGTGGCGGTGTTGCGATCGCTCAAACGCCTCATGGAAAATACCCTGGGCCACCAAGGACAAGTGATTGTTGCTGATGCCGATCTCAGTGACATGGCGTTGGAGTATCTCTCAACCTTAGCGGGAGTTGAAACCCAACCATTTCTAATTGCCAATCCCTGGAAACCCAGTAACGAGGAGTCTTGGCAGGTGCATCACTACAGCGATAGCACTCCCAAACGCTTCGTCAAAGACCTCGAAACCTATATCGAGAATGGCGGTAAACCCTTTGTCTGTCTCTCAGCCCAAAAACTCACCAGTCGTTGGGGGACGCGATCGCTTGAAGCCTATTTCAGCCAAAAATTCCCCAACCATCGTATTCTCCGCATTGATGCCGAGTCCGTGGCTGATCCCAAACATCCCGCCTATCACTGTACTCGGCATCTCAATCATTGCCTCAAAGACTATGATCTCGTTTTAGCCTCGCCGGCCATTGAAACTGGCGTCAGTATTGATGAGGTGGGGCTGTTTACCTCCGTTTGGGCCATCGCCCAGGGCGTGCAATCAGCCAACACGGTGCGTCAAGCCATGGCCCGTGTTCGCGATGCTGTGCCTCGCTATCTTTGGGCGGCCCCCTATGGCTTCAATAAAGTTGGCAACGGATCAACCTCGATTTCAGGGTTGTTAACGTCTGGAAAACGCCTGACTCAACTGAATGTCCGTTTGTTGCAACAAGCTGACTTTGAAGCCCTCGATGAGTTGGACTTGGGATTTCAGGCCGAGTCCCTAGGCTGTTGGGCCAAGATGGGAGTGCGCTTGAATGCGGCGATGGCCCACTATCGCAGTACCATTGTGGCGGCCCTAGAAGCTGAGGGACATCAGATTTGTCCTGTTCCTCCCGGAAAACGGCGATCGCGATCGCGCAAAGCCCCGAAATCCGCCTCCGATACCCTGCACGATCGCATCGCTGAGGTGCAACAGCAAAATTATCAACGAGAATGCGCGGCCATTGTTAACGCCCCGGAGTTAACGGAACAGGAGTATCGGGCCAGCAAAAAACGGCTCGTGAAACGCTCAGGCGATCGCCGGGCCTTGCGTAAATATGAACTACACCGTCGTTACAAGGTCCCCGTCACCGAAGCCCTTGTGCAACAAGACGATAAGGGGGCCTATCAGAAACTGCGTCTCCATTATTTCCTCACCGTCGGGCGATCGTTTTTGCAAGAGCGCGATCGTCGTGTCGTCGAACAGCTTATCGAACAAGGCCAAGGACAAGTCTTTCAACCGGACTTCAACCGATCGCAACTTGGGGCAACCATCGGCACCATGCACCTTTTAGGGATTCACAAGTTCCTAGAGACCCCGGAACGAGAACTCTCGAACAGTGATCCGGACTTACAACAACTGGCGGAAATTGCCCTTAAATACCGTCAAGACATCAAAACCACCACCGGCATCGGTTTAGCCAAAAACTCCACCCCCATGGTGATTCTACGGCGGTTCCTGGACAAAATTGGTTATGGTTTAACCTGTTTACGCTGTCAGCGTCGCAATAAGAAGGTGTTACGGATTTACCGTCTCGATGTCCCCCAAGATGACCGTCTGCTGATTTTCCGCAATTGGCTGGCGATCGATCAACGGATTCCGGGCCGCTGCGATCGCGGTTTGACTATCTCTGAACCCCAAATCCCCTCTCGCAAGGTTGAGGATGATGGTTGTATTCAATTGAGTCTGGATTTGGGATAGGGAACAGGGAACGGGGAACAGGGAACAGCTCTCTTGCCTCTTGCCTCTTGCCGGGAGAGGGCGACCATAAAGGTACGCCCCTACCCTGTTTTTTGCCTCTTG
>CAZXWM010000414.1:0-3363 GCA_964644215.1 uncultured Phormidium sp. | reverse complement strand
ACGCCCCTACCCTCTTGCCTCTTGCCTCTTGCCTGCCTCTTGCCTTCTCCCCCCCCATGTGTCGACTTCTTGCTTATCTCGGGTCCCCAATTTCCCTAGATTCCCTTCTCTGTCAACCGCCTCATTCCTTGGTGGTTCAAAGTTATCAACCCCAGGAAATGACCGCCGGATTGCTGAACGCCGATGGCTATGGCCTCGGCTGGTACGATCGCCGCCGACAATCTCAAGCCTTCACCTACAAAAGTGTTTTGCCCATCTGGAGTGACATTAACCTGCCCTCCCTTAGCCGGTATATTCACTCCGACTGTATGCTGGCCTATGTTCGCAGTGCCACCCCCGGACAGGCGTTAGATCTCAGTAACTGTCAGCCCTTTACCTATCACAACTGGTCGTTTATTCATAACGGGGCCATTCCCGAGTTTCGTCATCGTCTCTATCGCCCCCTACGCGATCGCCTCCGTAGCCCCTATTACGAACTCATCAACGGCAGTACCGACTCAGAACATCTATTTGCCTATCTGATGCAGTTACACCACGATCAGCCACAAAACTCTCTCAGCCAAACCCTAAAAAGCGCCCTACACCACTTTCAAGAGTTGGCCATCAGTCATAACAGTCAACTTTCCGCCAACCTCATCCTCAGCGATGGCCAACAGCTAATCGCCTGTCGCTTCGCCGTCAACACCCAAGCCCCCAGTCTCTATTACCTGGCCCAAGAAGACCAACATCTCATCGCCTCAGAACCGATTTTTCCTGGACACTGGCAAGCCTTTCCCTCAGGCAGTATCCTGAATTTGACCATGACGGCCAATGTAACAGCCGATACACCCCAATCCCCAGACTGGATTTTTGTCAACTCCTAATGTCAGTTCCTTCCAAGTCTTCCCCTAGCCAAGTCTTACGACAAGCCCTGATTGACTGTCGCCGGGCTACCCTGAACCAAGTTCAAAACCTAGGCGATCGCCTCTACTACCGCCAACCCCCCGGCCATCCCGAGTTTAGCCCCATCGGTTGGCATTTAGGCCATATTGGCTTTACCGAAGAACTCTGGCTATTACGTCATTGTGCCGGACAGCCTCCCCAACAGCCGCAAACCCATCGCCTCTATGCCGCCGATGGCCTGCCCAAACAGCAGCGAGAACAACTCCCGAACCTGGCAGACACCTGTCAAGCCTTGCAAAACGTTCGCCAGCGGGTTTTGGACTATTTGCCTCGCGCCCCTCTCTCGCAACAGGCCCGCCTCTGGTGGTTCATCCTGCAACATGAGAGTCAACATAGTGAAACCATGGCGATCATCGAAGCATTACATCGCCATAAACCCCTCTACGTGGCTCATACGGCTGCCTCTAACGCTCCTGAGTTCAAAAGTATCGAAATTCCCGCCGGGACGTTCCTACAGGGCAATAGCGATGCCAATGCGATCGACAACGAACAACCAGCCTTTCTCCAATATCTCGACAGTTATCAAATTGACCGTTATCCCGTCACCTGTGGCCAATACCGTCGCTTCATCGAGGCGGGAGGATACGACAATCGCGATTATTGGTCCGCCGCCGGTTGGCAGTTTATCCGCCAGCAGCAAATCCGGGAACCCCTCTATTGGCCCCAAGACTTACCCCAAACTGAGGCCTCCCACTTCGACCATCATCCCGTCTGTGGGATAAGTTGGTATGAAGCCAACGCCTACGCCAATTTTGTCGGTAAACGACTCCCCAGTGAAGCCGAATGGGAAAAAGCCGCCAGTTGGAACCCTCAGCAACATCGCCCTCAACCCTATCCCTGGGGAACCCAACCCCCCCAATCTCACCATTGCAATCATCATCGCCAACTCGGGGGAATCACGCCTGTTCATGCCTATCCTGACCATTGCAGTCCCTGGGGTGTCGCAGATATGCTAGGGAATGTTTGGGAATGGACCTCAACACCCTTTGCGGGCTATTCAGGCTTTCAGTCATTTCCCTATTCCGGCTATTCCCAAACCTATTTTGATGGCCAACATTATGTCTTACGCGGTGGAAGTTGGACGACTCGCCCTTGGACCCTGCGTAACAGTTTTCGTAATTGGTATTTTCCTCAAGTTCGGGAACTGTTTGCAGGGTTTCGGCTTTGCGAGAGGCAAGAGGCAAGAGGGTAGGGGCGTACCTTTATGGTCGCCCAGAAAAGACGTAGGGGCGTACCTTTATGGTCGCCCAGAAAAGACGTAGGGGCGTACCCTTGTGGTCGCCCAGAAAAGACGTAGGGGCGTACCCTTGTGGTCGCCCTCTTCTCTTCCGGCAAGAGGAGGGAATAGGGAACGGGGAACGGGGAATATTCGGGCTGGCAATCGGTTTGGGGATTCATCGGTTGTGAATGGACTGAAAGTGCCCTTTCGCGGACAGAATATCAGCAGCAGCAATCGGCAATAGTAATCAGCAACAAAGGGAGAAATCGGCAGTTGTGAAGACAGTTACCTATAGTCCGGCCTACACGATTGTTCCGACTTATGAATGTTTCAATCGCTGTCAGTATTGCAACTTTCGTCGGGAACCGGGAGAGGATGATTGGCTGAGTTTGGCCCAGGGACGGGAGATTTTACAGTCACTGCGGCAGATGCCGGGCCAGAGGGTGACGGAAATTTTGATTCTTAGTGGAGAAGTTCATCCCCGTCATCCTCGCCGTCAACTTTGGTTTCAACGGATTTTTGACCTCTGCCAATTGGCCCTATCGATGGGATTTTTGCCTCACACCAATGTCGGCCCCTTGAGTGAAGCGGAAATGGCCCGTCTGAAAACCGTTAATGTGTCAATGGGGTTGATGTTGGAACAGGTGACCCCTAAATTGCTGGATACGGTTCACCGTCATGCCCCGAGTAAACGTCCTGAACAGCGAATTTTACAGTTGGAACTGGCGGGGAAGTTGAAAATTCCTTTTACGACAGGATTGTTGTTGGGAATTGGGGAAACTCCTGGTGATTGGCGGGATAGTCTCTTGGAGATTGCCCGGATTCAGCATCGCTGGGGTCATCTGCAAGAGGTGATTTTGCAACCTCATCGTTTGGGACAACGGCAAGAGTCGGAAATTGGAAATTTTGACTTGGACCGACTGCCGGAGGTGGTGGCCTTGGCCCGAGAGTTGTTGCCGGCCTCGGTGACGCTGCAAATTCCGCCCAATTTATTGGAGACACCTGAGATTCTCTTGGACTGTCTGGCGGCGGGGGCACGGGATTTGGGGGGGATTGGCCCCCGTGATGAGGTGAACCCGGATTATCCCCATTGGCAACGTCAGCGTCTGCAAGAGATTCTTGAACCGGCCGGTTGGCAGTTGCGTCCCCGGTTGCCGGAGTATCCTCAGTTTGAACAAAAATAGGGAAGTTGACACTCCCGC
>CAZXWM010000413.1:0-3366 GCA_964644215.1 uncultured Phormidium sp. | reverse complement strand
AAGGAATTATTTGTTGTTTGGAGTGATTGGTTTGGAGGCTAAACGGGTTGATGTTGTTTGAGGTTGGATGAGTCGTTGCTGTTGGCTGTCCGTGCTGTTTCTTGGTTGAGTTGTTCTTGTAACCAGTCGATTTCTTCGTTGAGCATATCCAGGTGGCGCAGCCAGGTGGCTCGCTGGTAGGGGTCTTGGGAAAAGTCTTGCTGATGGACATAGTCTTGGCGGCTCTGGCAGGCGTGGAGCCGACGGTTCAAGAGTTCTAAGCGTAAGTCAGGCTCGATATCGCTGAAGAAAAAGAATTTCACCATAAACCGACAACGACTTTTCATCCAACTGTCTCGGGTTTGTTGTTGCATTAGGGTCTGCCATCGCTGTTTCCCCTCGGCGGTGATGCTGTAGATTTTGCGCTCACCGCCGCTCTCGGGGCTATCTTCGATGCTGCATTGGATGAAACCGCGATCTTCTAGGCGATGCAAGAGGGGATAAATCGCGCCGTAGTTGACGCTCATGCAACTGCCCATGAACAGTTCGAGTTGCTGCTTGAGTCGATAGCCGTGGAGGGGTTCCCGTTGCAGTAAGCCGAGGGCGGAGAGTTCTAACATCTAAATCTGATATATCAATTTGATATAGGTGGTGCTAAAACCACTATAGCCAATTTTCGGGAGGAGGCGATCGCAATTTTGAAAAAACTTTCCGGAATCTTGGTTAGGATTTTTGTACGCTAATTTTTTTGAGCTTCTACCACATATTTTTTTATTTGTCAACCCAAAAGATTAGGAAATCGTGCCAAATGGACAATGCCATCCCCTTGATTGACGAGGGGATTTTGGGTCATGCCAATAATGATGCCATCGCAGGGAGCTTTCACCTTGGCGCGGACATTGCCGAAGACATCGACAATCAGGCCGAGTTTGTCACGCTTTTGAACAGATTGGCCCAGTTGGACCTCTAGGAGTAGGATTCCCCCTTGGGGCGATCGCATCCATTGGGTCTTGTGCGCTTCTACCGGCGGCACAGGAGCGGCGTTGGGGGGATTATTACACATCCCTAGAGCAGCCATAACCCGTAACACCCCTTCGACCCCTAACTCAATGGCCTGAGGATTAAAACGCAAGGCTTCGCCGGCTTCATAGAGAAGGACGGGAATCCCCTGTTTCGTGGCGGCTTGACGCAGAGAGCCATCGCGGGTGGTGGAGTGAATAACGACGGGGGCGCCAAAGGCGATCGCACAGCGATGAGTTTCAGCATCCTCAAGATTGGCGCGAATTTGGGGTAAATTGATGCGATGGTCGGAGGCGGTATGTAAATCAATGCCATGAGTCGACTGAGACACCACCTCTTTCATGAACAAACTGGCTAGGCGAGAGGCCAAGGAACCACGAGAAGACCCAGGAAAGGAGCGATTGAGGTCACGGCGGTCTGGCAAATAGCGCGATTGTTCAATAAAGCCAAACACATTGACAATGGGAACCATGATGAGGGTTCCCTGCAAGGATTCAGGGGTAACTAAATCCATCAAGCGGCGGACAATTTCCACGCCATTAATTTCATCACCATGAATGGCGGCACTCACCCAGAGGATGGGGCCATCTTCGGGGCCGCGAATCACGGTAATGGGGAGAGAGATGGGGGTTTGCGTCGGTAGGCGAGCGACGGGAAGTTCAAGTTGTTGGCGAGTTTGGGGCGGGATTTCGGTTCCGCCAATTTTGAAGGGCATAAGGGGAGAAGAAGGCAAGGGGCAAGAGAAGGGAACAGGGAACAGGGAACAGGGAACAGGGAATCCTGTAGGGGCGTACCTTGGTCGATGAGCGATAGCCGAACCGTGGTCGCTCTCTCCCGGCAAGAGAAAAAGCGGGCAATGCCCGCCACCTGGCTATTCCTGGCTATTTAGGATTTACCGGTTAGTAGGGGATGCGATCGCGGGGGGCGCTGGCCCCGGCCTTCTTCTCCAGAAATTCGATGATTTTGCCGGCGACATCGACCCCGGTTGAGCCTTCAATTCCTTCTAAACCAGGGGATGAATTGACTTCCATGACAACAGGGCCGTGATTGGAGCGTAACAAGTCGACTCCAGCAATTTTCAAGCCCATGGCTTTGGCGGCGCGAACCGCTGTGGTCCGTTCTTCGGGGGTGAGTTTAATTTTCTCAGCTTTGCCGCCGCGATGGACATTAGAACGAAACTCTCCGGGTGCGCCTTGGCGTTTCATGGAGGCGACGACCTTATCGTTGACGATAAAACAACGAATGTCGGCCCCTTTGGCTTCTTTGATAAACTCTTGCACCAAAATGTTGGCATCGAGTCCTCGGAAGGCTTCAATAACCGAAGTGGCGGCGGGGGTCGTTTCGGCCAGGACCACACCAATGCCTTGAGTTCCTTCGAGGAGTTTAATGACCAGGGGTGCGCCGTTGACGATACCGATTAAGCCCTCAATATCTTTGGTGGAGTGAGCAAAGCCGGTGACGGGTAAGCCAATGCCTTCGCGGGCAAGGATTTGCAGACAGCGTAACTTGTCGCGAGAGCGAGAGATGGCTTGGGATTCGTTGGCAGTAAAGACTCCCATCATCTCGAATTGGCGGACGACAGCAGTTCCATAAAAAGTGTGAGACGCACCAATGCGGGGAATGACAGCTTCAACGTCGGTGAGGGTATTACCTTGATAGATGATTGAGGGGCGGTGGGAGGTAATACTCATGTAACAGCGGAGATGGTCGATGACTCGCATCTGATGTCCCCGTTGTTCTCCGGCTTCTCTGAGGCGTCTGGTGGAATAGAGAGAGGCATTTTGGGACAGGATGACAATTTTCATAATTTAAGGCAAAGGTAATTTAAGTAAATCAGCAAAGAAATTAACAAGACAATCCAAATAAACTGCCTCAAGTCCTCCTCATGCTGGGGAGACTCAGAGCGTTAGCTGTGGGGAATGGGGTTAAGGAGATAAGAGTGACTGGGGTCGACGAGGAAGCGTCCGCGAACTGCTTGTCGTCCAAGAAGCATTCGGAACCCCATGACATCGCGGTTGGTGAGGGTTAGTTCAATGGACCATTGCTGTTGCGCTAGTTGAACCGGCGTGATAATGACATAGCGCAACTCCGCTTTTCCGCCGGAGTTACGGACTTCACGGCGATCGAGAACATCGGCCTGGGCGGTCACTACTGTCATTGTATCCCGTTGTTGGGGGTGCACCTTAAAGCGGATGCGGGGGCGATCGCCTTGGGGGGGAATCTCTTCGATGTCGTAAGCATGGAGGGCGGAGGATCTGGCCCCGGTATCGATTTTGGCTTTAATTTGGGTAATCCCTAAGTCCGGTAAGCTGAGCCATTCCCGCCAACCGATGGTTTGTGCTGAGACGGTCATAGGGCAATTAACAG
>CAZXWM010000412.1:0-3373 GCA_964644215.1 uncultured Phormidium sp. | reverse complement strand
AATACTTACAATGACTTAAATCTCGTCGCCCTATCCAAATTGTTCAAACATCGAACAACATCTTATAAATATCTACTCTTTTTAGCAATTTTACATAAACTTAAGTCCAGTGGCTTTGCCGGTTCATATTCTGTAGAGTTTCGGGAATTAGTGGTTGAGATGCTAGTCATCGCCTGGTATCCGGCTAACGTTCATTATCTCAGCTTTGGAACCCAGGACAAAATTGTAAGAACCCTAGAAGACCTGAATTTAGAAGCTGGGGAGAGTTCCAGCCATCCCGCTGTGAGTGACATCAATCAGATTCGTCAAGAAATCACACATCAAGATATTGACGAAATTGTGAAATATCTAAAGCGATATGTTCCCTTTCGCTTGATTTTGCCGTTTTTTAAGGAGGAACTCCAGGGAGTTGATATCAATCACGCTGTTGACACGGAAATTCCTAAGCTGGCGGTAGCTAAGTTTGATGAGATTAAGCCAATCTATTGTTTTGATAGACCGAGTAAAAGTAAATTTGAGCGTTTAATTTTTCATCCTGAATGGGTGAACTATATCGAAGTCAACTATGGAATTTTACTAAACTGGGTCAGTTGGGAATGGCTGCAATATATGCAAGATTGCAATCCGTCGATAGAGGTGACACACCGCAAGTTATTTGTCTAAATCCTGAGAGTGCTGGGGTAACTCGCGACAAAGGTAAGGATAATACTGAGATGTCTAGCCATGGCCAGCAGAAGCGTAAAATCGTTAGGTTTTCTACTGGCTGGTTGCGATGAATGCTAGATGAAACTGCTTACATAAATTCCGGTAAACTCTACCCTGTAACATGGCTCCACACCCAGGATAATGCTGAGAAAGACCATGAGCATAGAACTTTCAAGAACCAGAGTAAAATGCTTCCCATAACAAGCAACCAAAAGCACCCTGCAAGGCTTAACTCTCCATCAGGAGATTTAGTTCTAGGCTGTTGAGTATTGTTATTATTACCTTTAGATTTATTGTCGTTTGACTCTTCTTTAGTGTTATCTGTTTCCTCTGGAGTATATGGAATATCAGCTATCACTATTGCTTCGCCTACCACCCCATCAAGCTCGGCAGTAACTTCAATATAATCGCTACCTTTTTTTGCAACAAAAGTCCCATCTGGAGTAATTGTTCCTTCGTCCGTACATTCCCAGTTAACCCGTTCAAGTTTGACTTTTTTTCCGTTATCATCAATACGAAATGCTGTAAAATGACATGATTCATTGATATTAATTCTTATATTTTCGGGATAAACAACAATTTTAGCTTTTCGGTCAGGTGATTTCTCCACCCTAGATGGTCGAGGTGTTTCTTCTGGTCGGGTAGATTCTTGATTTATCGGTGTCTCCTGGGGTGTCTTCTGCTCAGGTTCAGAGAGCTTTCGCTCATCTTGATAAGACCAAATATCTCTTGTCGCATTGACTGTCATCTCAAGCGTCTGCTCAACTTGAGCTTTCTGGTTGATGTGCTGCTCAACTAAGGCTTCCAGACCACCACCACTTTGTTCAATTTCTTTGTATCTGCTTATAAATTCGCGACCCTTCACTCCTTGTTTCTTAAGTTCATAATAAAACTTAGCCGTATGTCCAATAGCCTGAAACATAACGAAGTTTGCAAAACCATCAATACATAGTTCACTAACTTTACTCGTTGGAGTGATTGATTCTATCCAGTTTAAACCAAGTCTCTTTAGGCGTTGAGTGTTGTAAACAATTGCGAAAATGATAATATCTTCTAACCAGTTGAAATTTTCAAATCCGTAATAGTAACCAATCTGAAAAACTAATTTTTCTAGCAAAGCAGTTACACCTAGAAAATTATATCGAATGAGATCCTCTGAGGTTTCAAATGTTTCAGATGTTTCGACAGCAGTTGCTACTAAGAATTTTTGATAAACTAAATCATCACAAAATTTCTTTGGATTGGCATTGGGATCTGTTTTTTTAAGATCATCAACTTCTTGTTTTGCTTCCTCTTTATCAAAACCACCATCGGCAATCTTCTCAAGGTACGCCCACAAAAAATCACTTACGATAACATGACTTAGAATATAGCTGGTAGCATATGACTTTAGATGTTGAAACCCCCGCGAAATCAATGGATTAGGGTCTGTGACTAATTCTTCTACAGTTTCAGAAATACTTTTGTAAAGTTCTTTTGCGCCTTCGATGATTCTTACTATAAAATCCTTGGCATCATCATTGGATAATTTATTGATTTGCTCTGATGTCCGTTCGGCTAATGCATAACTCTCGTCAACTGAATTCCGGGACTCGAAGTATGATTTTATTTGATAATCGTAAAGATAGGGTTCGTTGATATCCAAGCGATTTCCTTGAATATGCAAGAGATATAACTTAGTTCTCCGTAAACAGTTAGGAATTTCATCAAACTGGTTGTGGCTAAGACTTAGCTCTTTCAGACTCTGTAGTTTTTCAAAAGCTTCCGGCAACTGAGCTAACTTATTACAACTTAGGTCAAGATGACGGAGGTATTCGAGTTTCCCAAGGTCGGAGGGCAACTCTTGCAACTGGTTATGATTCAGATATAGCCATTCCAAGCGTTGTAGTTGTCCTGATTCGGAGGGCAACTCTTGCAACTGGTTGTGACTCAGATCTAGCCTAAACAGTCGCTGTAGTTGTCCTGATTCGGAGGGCAACTCTTGCAACTGGTTGTGACTCAGATTGAGATCTTCTAGGTGCTTTAGTTTCCCTAAATTAGTGGGTAACTCTGTTAGCTGATTGTGACTCAGATCTAGCTTTTTTAGATACCATAGTTGCTTTAGCTGAGGGGAGAATTCTGTCAATCGGTTGTGATTGAGATTTAGCCGTTCCAGGCTTTTTAGTTGTCCCAAATCGGAGGGTAACTCTTGCAACTGATTGTGATTAAGTTCCAGCCACCAGAGGCTTTTTAGTTGTCCCAAATCGGAGGGTAACTCTTGCAACTGATTGTGATTCAAATTTATCCATTCCAGGCTTTTTAGTTGTCCCAAATCGGGAGGTAACTCTTGCAACTGATTGTAACTAAGCTCTAGCCTATACAGGCTCTTTAGTTGTCCCAACTCGGGGGGTAGTGCTTGCAACTGATTGTAATTAAGCTCTAGCCTGCACAGGCTCTTTAGCTGTCTCAATTTGGGGGGTAACCTCTGCAACCGGTTGCGATTTAGGTTTAGCCATTCCAGGCTTTGTGACTTCCAAATTTCTGGAGGTAAAGTCTTTAAGCCTAAGCCTGCCAAGTTCAAAGTGTTTGAACGATTTTTCCTAACTTCTTCAATTCTTCGCAACGCTTCAGCCTCGTAACTATTCAGAGGGTAGAGGGAGGAGAGAAACTGGCTCAGAACGCAAAACCT
>CAZXWM010000411.1:0-3374 GCA_964644215.1 uncultured Phormidium sp. | reverse complement strand
CTACGGCGATGCCGAAGTTCTCATAATAGGACGGTAGCACAAACAAATCGGCGCGGTGCAGGAGGGCGGCTTTGCTGTCACCGCTGACAAAGCCGGTGATGCAAGTCTGGGGGTGAATCGAGGAATTGCGAAGGCGATCGCTAATCATCTGTTCATAGGCGGGATCTTGAGGATTACTCCCGGCTAAGACAAACTGAAACTCAATTCCCTTAGCGGCGACGGCTTCCAAGGCCGGAATCAGTAAATCCAGGCCCTTTTTCGGTTCCACCCGCGACATAAACAGAACTAACGGCCGGGTTGCGTCAACTCCCAACTCCTGACAAATTTCTTGCATCCGAGATGGGGGTTCTGGCGGTGTGACTCCCAGGGGAATCACCCAATCGTGAGTGTTTACCCCGAAGCGGTGAGAAATTTTGGCTTCTTCGGGGGTGGTGAAGTGAATGGCGGCGGCCTGGGCCAGGTTTTCTCGTTCTAAAACCTTGGCGTAGAGGTCTTTCAGGCGGGATTTTTTGCGTAAATCCGCTGGATCGAGGGTTCCCAGGGGCCGCAAGACATAGGGAACCCCTCGTTGACGACAAATCCAAGCCGAGAGGCTGCTGACGGGGGAGAAGAGTGCGTGAATATGGACGAGATCATAGTCTTTGGCGTGGTTCCACAGCCATTGAAACAGGGGAAGGGAGAATTTATAACGCCGGAAGGGAGAACAGCGACAATAGCGAATTTGGTAGCCGTCTTGGGGAATGGCTTGATTGAGGGGAACATCGAGGGGATCTTGGCCTGAGTCGCCGTTGGAGTCGGTGGTGAGGAGGGTGACATCGACTCCTTGTTCGGCTAAGGCTTGGGAGAAGCCTACAATCATTTGACTCGGACCGCCATAGACGAGGGAGACGGAGGGGACAATTTGCAGCACTTTCATGGCGATCGCCGAGAGATAAAATGCGGGGGGTCTGTTCTAGGATAATGTAAAAGTTTCCCGACTTGAAACAAGACTGGCGAATTAATTGTCCCCTTAATCAATGTAGAATTGACCTGAGATACTTTAAGGCTTAAAAATGTTATGAAAGTTATCCAAAGACTCAAGTTTTTGCTCCTGATTTTGTTAAGTTTGGTAACGTTTAACTTGATTTCTGTATATTTATCAATTAATACCATGACTCATGATGGTAGGACTGTCAACTATGCCGGAATTGTTAGGGGTAACACACAGCGCATGATAAAACTCAGGTTATTATCGGAAAATGTTAATTCGGTCATCATAGACATTGATGCAATTCTTCAGGGCCTACAAAATGGCAGTTCAGACTTGAATCTAAAAAAAATCAGCAACCCTGATTTTCAAGCTAGTCTAATTCCCTTGGAGAGACAATGGATAAACTTGAAACGAATCGCTCAAAATTCTAGTATTGAAGACCAGTCAAGGCTACTAGAAGAAAGTGAAATATTTTGGAGGCTGAGCAACCGCACTGTTCGGCTTTCAGAGGAAAACGCATTGCTCAATGTCAGAAACTCTCAACGTCTGGCTGGAGGATTATTTATGGTGAATTTAATTGTTTTAGCTGGATTATGGAAAATCACTCAATCTATTGCTAAAGCATTACAGCAAAGTGTTGACAATATTTCTATGTCCTCAACAGAAATTGCGATTACTATTGAGGAGCAAGAACGCATGACAAATCAATATGCTATATCTATGGATCAAACCAAAGTTTCCGTAGATGAACTCAAGCAATCTTCCCAAACCTCGGTTAAACAAGCTAAAATGGCTTCCCAACAAGCTCAGAGCATTTCTAACTTATCTCAAGTTGGATGTGACAATACTCAAAATACATTACTGCAATTTTCCCTGCTTCAAGAAAAATTCGAGGAAATGTCGCAAGAATTTTTTAATTTTAAGGAACAGGCGACTCAAATCACATCTATTACTGACTTTGTTAGTCAAATTGCTGCCCAAACGAATATGCTGGCTCTTAATGCATCTATCGAGGCGAGTCGTGCTGGGAAACAGGGGCGAGAATTTTCTGTAGTTGCTAGTGAAATTCGTAAGCTTGCTAATAATAGTAAACAGTCGGCGAGCAAGATTGATAAAATTGTTGATGATATTCAGATGGCTGTTGCCCGCACAGTAAGGGTCTCAGAAGAAGGACAAGATTTATTACGCAATAGTATTTCAATTGTCAATCAATCAAGTCAATCATTTAATCAAGTTGCCGAGGAAGTTGATGACATCAATTCAAGTCTTAGTGAAATTGTCTTAGAATGTCAACAACAGTCCATTGCAACTCAACAGATTTTCTCGATTATGGAAGATTTGAATAATGCAGCACAAGAAACGGCAATTGGGATTCAGCAAACTCGCAAAGAGATTTATGAACTTGATAACACCGTCAAAATCCTGAAATTTATGATCTGATATATGATCTGACATCGGGGAACGTCCCCGTTTTAGGCAGGCTGTCCTCTCTCAGGAGTGAAGTATTGATAAAATTAGGCCTGTAAAGGACTGTCATGGGTTTTATCATTACAATGGCCTTGACTGGCGATTGTCCCGATTACAATGCTATAGCATCTCCATCTATTATGAAACTTTGCCGATTTGCGATCGTTAGTGATTTACATATTGCCCTACCTCACACCATCTGGGATAGTCCTCACCGCTTCCATCTCGTGGAAGTCTCGATTCCGGTTCTTGAAACTATTTTGGATCGATTGGAGAGGTTAGACTTAGATTTTTTACTCATACCAGGAGATTTGACGCAACATGGGGAACCGGAAAACCATCGCTGGTTAGCTAAACGCCTTGCTGAACTTCCTTATCCGGTGTATGTGATTCCGGGAAATCATGATATTCCGGTTGCGGTGGCCAATGACCATTCTATTGGGATGGGGGATTTTGCTGGCTATTATCCTCATTGTGGCTATGGCCAGCCTGATGGGTTAGATTACACCACTCAGTTGCGGCCAGGGTTACATCTGATTGGCTTAAACTCCAATCACTTTAACGCTTCGCGAAAGCAGGTGGGGAGGTTGCTGGAGTCGCAGTTAGACTGGTTGGATGACCAATTGCAGCAACTCCAGGGAGAGGAGGTTTGGCTGATGGTGCATCATAATGTGATTGAACATCTCCCGGGCCAGTCTCAGAATACGTTGGGACGGCGGTATATGTTGGATAATGCGGCGGTGTTACGGGAGTTGCTGCGATCGCATGGGGTGCAACTTGTCTTTACGGGCCATCTTCATGTCCAGGATATCGCGCGAGAGGGCAATCTCTATGACATTACTACGGGTTCGACGGTGTCCTATCCTCATCCTTATCGGGTGTTGGAGTATCTGCGGGATAATCAGGGACAGACTTGGTTACAAATCGAGTCGGGGAG
>CAZXWM010000410.1:0-3407 GCA_964644215.1 uncultured Phormidium sp. | reverse complement strand
AGGTGGCGCCGCCGCCTAGGATGATGAGGCTGACGAGGGTGCCACTGTTCCAGAGGCCGTGCATGAGCATGGCCGCTAGGAGGTTGCGCGATCGCGTGTAGGTGATCCCCAAGACAATCCCGAGAGTGGCTAGGGGCAGAACTTCCGAGACACTCAGGTGGGCGACGGCGAAAATTAGGGAACTGAGTAAAATCGCCCCCCAAACCGGTAGATAACGGGTTAGAGACGGGAGCAGAAAGCCTCGAAACATCAATTCTTCAAAGACTGGGGCCAGAACCGAGGCGGTCAGGAAAAAGCAGGTGATGGCCACCCAGTCTTGTCCTTCTAGGGCAATTTCTAAAATGGGATTACTGCCACCTTTGCCATCCCAAATTTGCTGGTTGATGAGTGATATTCCTAACACTAACGGAACAGCGGCAATATAGCCGCCAATGCCCCACCCTAAGCCGGAAAATAGCCGCAAGCTAAACCAGTCTTCTTTGAGGGGAAAATAGGGCTTTAGAGACCGGTAAAGAACCGCGAGGGCAGCAGCGCCCGAGAGGAGATAACTAAAGAAAATAGACACCGCTTGCCAACGACCGGAGGCGGCATCTGTCGCAATGTTAGCCAGTCGATAGATCAAGGGTAGGATAAGCCCGGCGCTTAGGGCTTGACCGATGAAAAAGACGAGAAAGAAGCCAACTACGATGACTTGAGCGATGGTATCCCAACCCCAATCTAAATCCCAGTTGTCAGTTTGATGGCGGGCAAGTAGGGCTGATTCTTTTTTGATAAACCACTGTCCAATTAAGAACAAAAGTAAGCCGGTTCCTAATAGTAATGTTACTCCAGAAATTAGCGTCAGAATAACCAGCTTGATTAAGGTTTTTTGGGCAAGTTTTTGTTCTTGGGCTTGTAAAACTGCCAGTTGTTGACTGTTGTCTTGCAACTGATAGAGTTGCGAGAGGGCGCGATCGCGGAACCAGCCCGATAATTCGTCCGAGAGGATGGTGGCAACATCTTCGCTGGGTGGGGGTGTTGATGAGTCCCAAAGAGCGATGAGGATGGCTGGAAGTGGCGGGGTGCGCTCGGCAGAGATAGAACTATTGTCTGAGTTATCCCCTTGGCTGTCTAACCACAGTTTGATGGCGTCTTCGGGGCGATCGCGATCGGCCAACAAAATCCCCAGACGGAGTTCTAGGGTGGATTTGAGGTCTTGGGCTTGCCGAATTGCCCCGTCGAGTTGATTCAACTCCGGTAAGCTGTTGACGGGAGAGTCGGAGAGGAGAAGCCGTTGTTCCTGGTTATCCTCTAGGGTTCGTCGAACGGAGTTTAGGGTATCTCGATATTGGGCGATCGCCGTCTCATAGACATCTTCCCCAATCAGTCCCCCCGGTAAGCCATTCAGATCCCACTCCGGTGGGGGTTCCCATTCGGCCGCTTGTAGGGATAAATTGGTTTGGGCTAAGTCAAGGCGACTTTGAATTTGGGGCTGTTGCCAACTGTTAAATAGGGCCAACGCCACGACGACGGTGGTTAAAACTGAGAGAATCAGGAGGATAACTTGTCTGAGGGACATGGCAAGGGACGATAGAGTGAGAAACAGGCTAAGGATCGATCTCCTCAACTAGCCTACATGATTCCCCCCATCCCTGTTGTTTTAGCTTGAGTGGTTATGCCTCGACTCCCGACATTGACGTTCGATCGCGGAACGTTGCTACTACATCCGCCACCTCGGGCCAAAGGCTGGATTGAGTTCGCCACCTGGGACGATCGCGTTGAGAAGTTTCGTATTCGAGGGATGGATTATCGCCCCCTCGTCGAAAGTCTCTGGGCCGAAGGGGTACAGTTTGAGGATCAGGCCCGAGGCTTTATTCCCCTGGAGTTAGATTGTCGTTTGTCCCTGAAACCCTATCCTCACCAAGAGGAGGCCTTGGCGGCTTGGAAACAGGCGGGCCGTTGT
Source organism: uncultured Phormidium sp. (assembly GCA_964644215.1). Classification (GTDB taxonomy): domain Bacteria; phylum Cyanobacteriota; class Cyanobacteriia; order Cyanobacteriales; family Geitlerinemataceae; genus Sodalinema. Next base: position 1,465 of record CAZXWM010000410.1, on the reverse strand, counting down.
GGGGTGGTGGTGTTACCAACGGCGGCGGGAAAAACCTATTTAGCCCAACTCTGTTTACAGGAAACTCCTCGCAGTACCTTGATTGTGGTGCCGACGTTGGATTTGATGCACCAATGGTATGCGAATCTGAAGAATGCCTTTCCCAATGCCGAGATTGGCTTGTTGGGGGGCGGTTCGCGCGATCGCAGTGCCATTTTAGTGGCCACCTATAATAGTGCGGCGATTCACGCTGAAGGGTTGGGCCATCTTTACGGAACCCTGATTTTTGATGAATGTCACCATCTCCCCAGTGACTTTTTTCGGGTGATTGCTGAATATGCGATCGCCCCCTATCGCCTGGGGTTAACCGCCACCCCAGAACGCAGCGATGGTAAACATGAGGATTTGCGACATCTAATTGGCGACCAAGTGTATCGCCGCAGTCCCGAAGATTTAGCGGGAAATGCCCTGGCTGAACATCGAGTCGAACAGATTAAAGTGCAACTGTCCCCGGAGGAACGCGATCGCTATCAGCACCTCATCACCTGTCGTAACGAGTTTTTAGAAACGTCCCGGATTAGTCTCAGCAGTCTCCAGGGATGGCAAACTTTCATCAAAGCCAGTGCGGGGTCATCAGAGGGGCGACGGGCCATGAAAGCGCACCATGAAGCCAAGGCGATCGCCCTAGGAACCGAGGCCAAACTGCGGGTATTAGAAGACCTCCTGGCGCAACATTACCCCGAACCCATCCTCATTTTCACCAACGACAACGCCACCGTTTACCGCATTTCCCAAAACCTCCTCATTCCCGCCATCACCCATCAAACCCCAGTCAAGGAACGCCACGAAGTCTTATCTCGCTTCCGCAATGGCGACTATCGCACCCTTGTCGCCTCCCATGTCCTCAACGAAGGGGTGGATGTGCCCGAGGCCCGAGTGGCGATTCTCCTCTCTGGGAGTGGTTCAAGTCGGGAATATATCCAACGACTGGGGCGAGTTTTGCGGCGTGGGAATGACCCTGGGAAGCAGGCGATTCTCTACGAGGTTATTTCCGAAAACACCAGCGAAGAACGCACCTCCAAGCGTCGCCGAGGGGAGTCCCAGGACCGCAACGCCAAGCCGCGTCCCTTAACCGTCGTCTCGAAGCCTGACGATCCAATTCCTCTTTATGATCGCCCCTCCCGTCGGTCCCAACCCCGCGCCGCTGAGGAGGGTTCTCGCTATAACAGCGATGAGGAAGATGATCAGCCAGAATAATTGCAGATCAAACCCATTGCCGTAGGGGCGTGCCTATTTTTCGCCCCTACAATTTAAGGATAAATTGACATGATATGGTTTAGGGATAAATAATACTATATATGGTTAGAATAAATAACATTATTTTATGTTGTTTTTTGTGGATATACTTTACTAAAAAAAACATATTTTTGCTATAATTAAAACAATAAAAACCCTCATATGTAACAGGAGTCAAGCTATTGGATAC
>CAZXWM010000409.1:0-3408 GCA_964644215.1 uncultured Phormidium sp. | reverse complement strand
GAGAGCTTCATCGACCAACTGACGCAATTGTATCGCGATCGCCTGCACGCCAACAGCCGCATCCTCGACTTGATGAGTAGCTGGGTATCCCATCTTCCCGAGGATATCCCCTTTGCTCACGTCGAGGGCCATGGGATGAACGAGGCGGAACTAGCCAAAAACCCCCAGTTAAACCATTACATCGTGCAAAACCTCAACCATAATCAGCAACTCCCCTATGGGGATAACGAATTTGACGCGGTTCTCAACGCCGTCTCGATTCAGTATCTGCAACATCCCGAAGCGGTGTTCGCCGAAATCCACCGCATCCTCAAACCCGGCGGATTGGCGATCATCAGCTTCTCTAATCGGATGTTTTACCAAAAAGCCATCCAAGCCTGGCGTGAGGGAAGTGACGCCAGCCGAGTGCAACTGGTGAAACGCTATTTTCAAGCGGTTCCCGGTTTCGCCGAACCCGAAGCTATTATCAAAACCTCCGATGTTCCCTCAGTTCTACAAATGATGGGATTTGCCGGATCAGATCCCTTTTATGCTGTGATTGGCGAGAAAACCCTCGTTAAATCAGCTTAAATCCCCTTAAAACAGTTGCCATTCAAGCTGAAAATAGAGTTCCTGACGCTCGAAGAGATCGCGGTTTTCCCGTTCTTGAACATCGACGAGGGGAATCCCCCAATCGAGTTTAGCCGAGAGGCGATCGCCTAAGCTGAACTGAAGTCCCAATCCCATCGAGGCTAGGGTATTGGTATCGAGATCCACATCTCCTTGATTCCAAACCGTTCCCACATCGACAAAAGGACGCAATTCCAGGCGAGTCTCTCCGGCGTCAGCCGTCCAAATGGGAAACCGCAGTTCCGCCGAGGCGAACAAGCCACTATCAGCCAAGAGAAAGTCTTGGCTATAGCCGCGAACGCTGAAGTTTCCTCCTAAGCCAAAGCGTTCTAGGGGAACCATCGAGGTGGCTGACAGTTGCAGATCAGAACGTAATAATAGAGAGGTTCCGTTGGGGGACAATAAACGTAGATATTGTGCTTGTCCGCGCCAGTTAAAGAAACGACTATCGGGTTCACGGCTGTTGATGGTGTCATTGCTAAACAGGGGAATCCCCCAATTGAACTGCGATCGCGCCGCGAAGACAAACCGAGATCCTCGCTGTGTCCATTCCTGGAAAAATCGCAACACCGATAGGCGAGTTTCCCCCTCATCATTGGCCCCCACCGACAGTGCAAAGGGTTCGTCTAACAACGAGGTTTCACTTTCCCGACGGGAAAACGTCAACCCTAGGGAAAATTCCTCGGTGGGAGTGCGATGTAGGGGTTGACGATAGGTGAGTTCGTAATCTCGGGAATCGGCGGTAATGTCCAACTCATCAAAGGGAGATTCGATAATTTCACTCCCTGTAATCCGAAACGAGGGTTCTAGGGTTCCATTGCGAGGATTGATGGGGAGGCGGTAGGCGGCTTGGAGTTCATGACTTCCCTCGCTGCGACTATAACTAATACGAGCGCGATCGCCCCAGCCGCTGAGATTCCTTTCTTCGAGTTCCACGGTTCCTCGATAGGCCCCAACTGTCGGCGATCGGCCAGTATCGAGTCGTAACAGGGGGCGAAGGCTGGGCGCTTCGCTAATGTCGACTTCTAGGAGGTTGAATCCCGGCCGAGGACTAGCGGAGAGTTCGGCTGAAAGATTCTCAATTAGGGGATCGAGTTGCAGCAGTTGTAAGGCTGCGAGAAGTTCATCGATATTGAGGGGAGCTTGGGCCGCCAAATTGAGGCGCGATCGCACATAATCGGGATGCAGACGGCGATCGCCCGTGACCAGGATATCCTCCAAGGCTCCTTCAATGACCTGAATCGTGACAATTCCATCCTCAATGGTTTGCGGCGGAAGTAGCGCCCCCGAGGTGACATAGCCGCGATCAACATAAAACTGCGTCACCGCCGAGCGCGCTTGCAATAACTGCGCAAAGGACATCTGGCCAATAAACGGTTCCAAGACAGAAGCAAAGTCCTCAGCCGTGAACTGGGTACTCCCTTCGACACGATATCCCTGCACCTCAATCGTCCCCTCAAGGCGATCGAGTTGCTCATCAGCCTCACCCTCGGGCCGGGGTTCTAAGAGGTCTTCCGGGGGAGGTAGCCGTTCGGGAACCTCCAACTCAGGAAACGGCTCTTCTGGAGACGGACGAACTTGTGCCAGGATGGGAGCCGACGTAACCGTTAACATGACTGTCATCCCGACCAGGAACAGTCCTGGAGAATAGTCGTGAAGCTGATTGAGTTTACCCATCGAATGAAAACACTATCTTGAAAGATATCTATATCTATGCCATTCTCAAGTGACCCCGTGACCTAACCGAAGATCTGACACCAATCTGGCATATCTTAATCTGTTTTCCACCAGAATGGCTTAATTTCGCTCGGGTTTCCCTCCGTTTCCCTTTCCTCGCTCATCAGGATCAATCCGGAGCAAACCATCCCCGTCTGACTCTTTCGTGAAGCCGATCGCCGGCTCTGGAGCCTGAAGCACAAAACTTAACAATAGTCGCCCCCAGTTCGCCCCCAGTTCGCCCCCAGTTCGCCCCCAGTTCGCCCCCAGTTCGCCCCCAACCTAAGTTGAGGGTCGCTCTCCCTTTAGCGCCATCGAGGCCAGGCTCCCCTAGCCCGTTAACAGTCCGGCTAAGGCTGAGCCTTGGCGCTTGAGATTAGGGCTTGTGATGAGAAATGGAGAGTTGTCTTGATTGTTACTTCTATCTATGGGAAACTTTACAGCAAGCCTGTCAAGTCGCGTTCTCCTGGGTTTCGCTCACTCAACTCGTAAAAAGTTTTGCTGACAGCTTGACGGCTAATGGTCCGGAAATATCGTAAGATTGTCCGGTGTGGCATTTCCTAGTGAGTGGTAAACCTCCAGAGATGGTAACCATAGGAGAATGCCGTGTTCTCATGTTCAGGGAGAGTTGCTGTCGTCAAATACGCAGCCTTAGTCCCTGTCAAACTGTTAAGAGTTCGTTTACAAAAAACGGGAGCAAATCCCATCGAACTCACCGATAAATATCTTTTGGGAGAATAGAATTCGTGGAAAGTACCCTCGGGCTAGAAATTATTGAAGTCGTTGAGCAGGCGGCGATCGCCTCAGCTCATTGGATGGGTAAAGGTGAGAAAAACACCGCCGATCAAGTGGCCGTCGAAGCCATGCGTGAGCGTATGAACAAGATTCATATGCGCGGTCGTATCGTCATCGGAGAAGGGGAACGGGACGACGCTCCCATGCTCTACATTGGCGAAGAAGTGGGCATTTGCACCCAAGAAAATGCTAACCAATACTGTAACCCCGACGAACTCGTCGAAATCGACATCGCCGTCGATCCTTGTGAAGGAACCAACCTCGTCGCCTATGGACAAAATGGCTCCA
>CAZXWM010000408.1:0-3452 GCA_964644215.1 uncultured Phormidium sp. | reverse complement strand
GAGGAGATTTGAGGTCTGTCGTTTTTAGGTTAAAATATCGATACGTTTAGAGATAAAAAGAGGAAATCATGGAAATTGCTACTCAACTCACTGACGAACAAGCTCATAAACTAGCTTTTATCCAACAAAAAACTCAACAAAATTCAGATGAAATTTTAGGGGCTGCCCTTGACTATTATTATCAACAGCTCTTGACCACGTCTACTAACCATCTGGAAAATTTCAGTAAGATTGGCTTTGTTGGCTGCGTTGATGCCGAACCTGACCTAGCTGAAAACTGCGAATCAATATTAATGCAGGAAATTGGTGCTGAACAATGATTATTGTTGATACCGGGTTTTGGGTTGCCTTAGCCAACAAAAATGATAACTACCATGAAGCGGCTAAACAAACATTTAGTCAATATAACGAACCTCCGATTACGACATGGTGTGTCGTCACCGAAACTTGCTACTTTCTACAAGCTCGTCGGGGAGTTCAAGCTTCGATTACGTTTATCAATGCCATGTCTCAGGGATTATTTCAAGTTTTTGAAATCAAGCCTGACCATATCGCCAGACTCAAAGATTTGATAACTAAATATCGCGATGTTCCGATGGATTTAGCAGACGCATCTCTCGTTTTGTTAGCGGAGGAGTACAAAACTGGACGAATTTTATCATTGGATATTAAAGATTTTAGTATTTATCAGTGGAATAACAAAAACTATTTTGAAAATCTTTTCAGGTCTTAATAGCAAAGCGCGGCCACTGAAAAACATTGCTTATTTAAAATTCCGATATTACCTAACGTCCATGACTACTCTTTAATTAGCCCCTTCAATTCATCAAGTTGGTCAGAGAACTTAAGCTTTCCTTGTTTTTCTTTCCGCTGAGCTAATTGAGAATTCTTATAAATGTTATCACGATATTCTTCACGAAGATACTGCTGTAACAAGATTGAAATTTCTTGTTTTTCATTGAGAGAAAGACCTTTTATTGCCTCAACTACATCATTAAATCTCATCATTGACTAAGCCTCATGGTACTGACTTACTTTTAATGATATTCTATCTTGGCGAGAACGACCCGACCCCCCGCCGAACTACGTTGCGCCCTCAAACAACTGCAACGCCGCCTAACCAATGGCTCCATTTTGCACTCAGTGCAGATGGAGTCAACTTCATCCTCTATCAGTCCGTTCAATTGGGTCAATTTGCTAGGCTAAAGGCATCGATTAGGCTAAGTTTACCGATGACCCTTGCGATCGCCCAACCCAGACAACGCAAGCCACTCAGCTTTGACGAGTTCCTCGCTCGTTACGGTGGTGATGATCGCTATGAACTCATTGATGGAGAGGTGTTTGACTTGGAACCCACCGGTCAACATGAAGAGGTTGCAGCGTTCATCACCGCAAAAATCTGTGTCGGGATTGACGGAATGGGTTTACCCTGGTTTGTTCTCCAACGGGGACTCTTACGCCCTTCTCATGTCAGTATGACAGCATTTCGCCCCGATGTTGCTGTGGTCGATCGCCTCGGACTGAACCAGGAACCACTTTGGTCTGACCAGTCAATTTTGACTCTGGGGTCTTCGATTAAGTTAGTGGTGGAAGTGGTGAGCAGCAACTGGCAAAATGATTATGCCCGCAAGGTCGAAGACTACGCGGTGTTAGGTATCCCTGAATATTGGATTGCAGACTACGCAGGATTGGGGGGTACTCGACATATCGGGAAGCCCAAACAACCCACCCTTTCTATCTGTACCTTAGTGGATGGAGAGTATGAAATTCAGCGGTTTCGAGGCGATGAAATGATTATCTCTCCAACTTTTCCAGCATTGAGACTAACCGCTGAACAAGTGTTGAGGGCGCGTCGGTAGCGATCGCCACCTAACCAATGACTCCATTTTGCACTCCGTGCAGATGAAGTCAGCTTGGTCCCTCGGATCTTAGATTTGCCTAAAGTATTGTCAACCCCTAGCTTGATGCATTTACCCCAACCATGACCCTCGACGAACTCATACCCACAATTCTATCGCTTTCCCATGCCGAAAAATTCCGGCTGATGCAAATAGTACTACAACAACTAGCAGAAGAAGACGGGGTTGAAACACAACAGCCTACCCCTTTCGAGCCACGCCAATTCTTTGGTGTTACCCAACAGCCAAAACACGTGATTGATGATTACTTAGCGAGTAGCCGCGAAGGTTGGCTCTGATGAACTATTTGGTTGACACCAACATCGTTATTTATTACTTCAATGGCTTGACGGATGATCAAGCCATCCATACCATACTTGCGGACAGCTTCCAGATTTCGATCATCACCAAAATCGAGTTTTTGGGCTGGGGGAAGTTCGCGTCCGATCTCGAATCTTATGCAAAAGCAAGGACATTCATCAGCCACGCCACAATATTTGACTTACAAGACGAGATCGCCGAACAGGCTATCCTGCTAAGGCAGAAATTCAAAACCAAAACACCCGATGCCATTATCGCAGCAACAGCTTTGGTCAACGAATTAACAGTTGTTACTAACAACATAGCCGACTTCAGCCGTTTAGGGGTAAAAACCCTTGCTGTAAACTTAAAATAAGTCCTATTTCTGATTATGAACGCTGAAGAACTCGACCAAAAATTCGATTCCGGGGAACCTGTTCTACAATACTTTAACCTCAGTCTTCCCAAACACCCAGGCTTAGAAACCAAACGAGTTGATGTTGATTTTTCCATCTGGATGCTCAACGCCTTAGACCGAGAAGCACAACGCTTGGGGGTGCATCGCCAAGCCGTGATAAAAACCTGGATTGCCCAATACTTGGATGCCAAAACTCACTAAACCACCCCGATAACCCCTTATCGTTAGTTCTTGAGAATTTCAAGTTATAGCACTTCCAACTTAACCTCTAAACGCCCCCCAGAATGAGAATCTGGAGAGCGTTTTAGACCACTTTGCTGACCTACGACACCGAAGCCGTCGAGCCTAAATGCTCGTCAATTCCCTGACGATATTCACTCTTTTGCTTCACGCCCTTATACTCAGCAACCTTCGCCTTATCTTTAAACAACTGAATCGTCGGGGTTCCAATCACCCCAGCCGCCTCAGCAATCTCGGGGTCTTCCTCGATGTCAATCTCGACGTAGTGAACCTGGCCCTCATACTCATCAATTACTTGGTCAAAAATCCCCTTGAGGATATGACAGGGGCCACAGGTGGGGGCGACATATTTGACAATCAGCAGGCGATCGCTCTCATGGTACAACTTCCGCAGCGCATAACTCCCCCGATGACGGGTATTGTTGATGTCATAAACCTCAGCCGGGTCTACCGCCTCCTCAGTTTCCGTCTCCGTCACCTCAGCGGCTGTTCGGTCCTGATGGAACTCCGTCGTCAGTCCTTTCTCCGAGAGCCAACGTTCCGCTAACATCGCTCCCATACAGCCAGTTCCCGCTGCTGTAACCGCCTGGCGGAAC
>CAZXWM010000407.1:0-3465 GCA_964644215.1 uncultured Phormidium sp. | reverse complement strand
GTTCAGCTTCTCTGGCTGTTAGCCAGACCCTACTTAAACCTGATCGCCGCCGAAGTCTGGAAACTAGAAAATCAGTTACTCGGGGAGATGCAAACCCTAGATATTTGCCGTTTAACCCCTCAAGAGTTGTTAGAGGTCATTCCAGCGACTCACTGGAGTTTTATCAATGATGTTGAGAGGGGAGAAGTCCTATTTCAGTGGTGGGTTAGACCCCAGCAACTTCAGTTTGCCTTAGAACTCAGCCAAAACCTGCAACAGATTAAAGACCAGGCTCGTCGAGAGGGGCAATTTCCTGAAGCGATCGCACCCATCCGCTCATCCTCATGTGAGGAAAGCCAATGGGTTTACGAGGTCAATTCTGACGAAACAGCCACAATCCGCCTCGAAAACATCCCAAACCTGATTTCAGAATTTGGCTCCCCATCCTATGATACGCATCATACAATCGTTACGGGTTCCCTTGCAGAATGAGACATTCAATCCCTTACCACGACAACCGCCCGAACCCAACCACAATTGTTCAGTTATCCATTACCCATAACCACCCCGATGTCTGACACCCTCATCATCCTCGTCACCGCCGCCTCCGCCGACGAGGCCAAAACCATCGCCCGCACCCTCATCCAAGAAAAACTCGCCGCCTGCGTCTCCCGTTTCCCCGTCCAGTCCACCTACACCTGGGAAGGTAACATCGAAGACGACGAAGAATGGCAACTGGTCATCAAAACCCATCGTCGCCAATTTCATCCCCTGCAAGAGCGAGTTCAGGCACTCCATAGCTATGACGTTCCTGAAATTATCGCCCTCCCCATCGAAACGGGGTCAGCCGCTTACCTCAACTGGATTGACGCCACGGTTAACTAAGACCTTGATTGCGGGCGATTTCCCGGCGGGCCTCGGCCACCGTTTGGAAGAACTGACTGTATTGTTCATGACCGCCCCGAAACACTACATTCAAGGTCAAGGGGTCTTCAGTATCGCGGTCATCTCCGGGACCCGACACCACCACCGGAACCTCTTGACCCTTGCGGTCTTGTAGTTCCACCTCGATGGCTTTGCGGTTCTTGACTTCCCCGCCACTGCTATCGACATAGACCGTTAAATTGCCCTTATTCAACCGTCGGCCTAGGTTTTGAATCAGCTGGAGGAAGTTGCGATCGCTTCCCCCTCGGCGAACAGTCCGCTCATCGCCCTCAGCCTCAACCGTACTATTAACCGTATCACCAACCCCAATAATCGTCGGCATCAGTTGCGGGTCAAAATTGGCTTGAACCAGATCCAACAACTCATCCTCCTGTTTGGGAGCCTGACGGACGCTAAAATCCTCTCCCAGAGGCGCTTTCCCAGTACGACGCTGATAATAGCGATTCAACAGGGCCACCACGCCAGCTTCCTTAATCGCGCCGCGAATCATAAACTGAAAATCTGTGGTTCCTGAATCGCCGGGTTGAGCAAAACGGACAATTTCCATCCCCTGCTCATCCCGTCCCAAGTTCGGCGCATAATGGACAAAAAACGAGTCCTCTAAACCCTGCTTAGCCGCATCCGCCAGAAGTTCCTCCATTAAGCCCTGCATCCTCTCCTGAAGCGCCACATAGGTCGAGGTGCGATCGCGCAGCCGCTCATAAAACACATTCAAATTCGCCGTCGGCGAAGCCACATTATCCAACGCCGCCGCCTCAATCAGATGCCGAACCTCTCCGGGGATCTCCGCCTCATGGGCCTGACAGAACTCCTGCAAACATCGGCGAATCCGTTGCGGAACCTGCTGCAAGAAGCTCATCTCCGCCTCACTCACCCCCGGATGAGAGACCTGTCCATCCCGGTCTTGCCACTGAACGCCTCCGGCCGCTAAACCGGGCAAATAGAGGCGTTCCTGGCGCGTGTAGATGGCGCTTTCGGTGGCTTTCTCGATGATGCGGTTTACCCCCCGCTGCCCCAGATGCTCCCCATTGGTCAGCACAAAGAAATGGCCGTCAAAGGCTTTCGTGGCCCGCACATAATCCAAATCAATCCGGCGGCTTAAGGGGTCTTTCACTAACCCCATACAGACGCCATCGAGGTCTTGGATAATTAGTAAATTTTCGACATTGGCGAAGATATTGGCGAGTTTATCAATATCCAAAGACAACGCCATGTCATGGAGAAGCAGGTGGGGCGTAGTATGAGGAGCAGTCATGGAAAAAAGGGTTTAGAAGTACATCAATGTTCGCTAACCTAAGGAAAATAGGGACATTTCCTAGAGAAACAGTATAGGTTAGCCAATCTAACTTATACTATCATTCAATACTCATAGTCATTATGAATTTACATAAATCCCATGAGTGAAACAGCCGTTGAAAACCTAATCATCATCGGTTCAGGGCCAGCAGGCTATACCGCTGCGATTTACGCCGCCCGAGCCAACCTGAAGCCAGTGGTATTTGCAGGCTATCAAATGGGTGGGATTCCCGGTGGACAGTTGATGACCACCACAGAAGTCGAGAACTACCCAGGATTCCCCGATGGTATCACCGGTCCGGAGTTAATGGATCGTATGAAGGCCCAGGCCCTGCGTTGGGGGGCGCAACTTTATACCGAAGATGTTACCGCAGTCGATTTAACTCAGCGGCCCTTCAGCGTCCGTTCCGACGAGCGGGAGTTAAAAACCCATAGCATCGTCATCGCTACAGGAGCCACCGCCAAGCGGCTGAATCTCCCCCATGAAGAGGAATTCTGGAACAGTGGTATGTCCGCCTGTGCCATTTGTGACGGGGCGGCCCCTCAGTTCAAGAATGTGGAACTGGCGGTGATTGGGGGCGGCGATACCGCAGCCGAAGAAGCGGTATTTCTGACCAAATATGGCTCTCATGTCCATCTGCTGGTGCGTCGCGATGAGATGCGGGCCAGTAAAACCATGCAAGACCGCGTCTTGAACCATCCCAAGATTACGGTCCATTGGAACACCCAGGCCACCGATGTCTACGGGGAAAATGGCAAGTTGCAGGGGGTGAACCTGATTAACAGCCAAACCCAGGAAACGGGAACCTTAGCGGTTCAGGGCTTATTTTACGCGATTGGCCATACTCCCAACACCCAGATTTTCCAGGAACAGATTGACTTGGATGAAGTCGGCTATGTGAAAGGGTGCATCTCAGTTAGGCGAGTGAGTAATTATACTCAATGAGAGTTCCCATCAAAACGGTCCATCAATTATAATTGGTCTTGTTGACCACCCCTGAGCCATGAATCCTCAAAAGCAGGCTGAACTCCAACAACATATTGATGCAATTGCCAAGATTCTCTACCAGGAAGCTGACCCGGCTGAACTGACCACCCTCGAAGGCATTGAGAAAAACGTTCGCGCCCAAGCCCAAGAACATGTCTTGCCTCAACTAGGGGTTTTTTTATCAACGCGGCGACAGACCGGCACAGCGGAAAACAACGCACCTTAACCAGCATCCTGGGGCAACTCACCCTCACCAC
>CAZXWM010000406.1:0-3468 GCA_964644215.1 uncultured Phormidium sp. | reverse complement strand
AGTCCTGTGTCCATCGACCACTCTAACGACCCAGTCTCCACAGACCACCGTTGCAGTTCAAATCCACAGGCGGCCCAAACTTGATTCCCTTCCGGGGCAAAGGTCACATCTTGACATCCCGAGTCTCCACCGAGCCTTTGTTGAGGTTCACCACTATTGAGATCCCAGAGAATTAGGGAATCTTCGCTGCTCAATCGTCCTTGACTGCGACTGGTGGTGGCGAGAGTTTGACTATCGGGGCTAAAGGCGATCGCCGTGGGAGGAATTGTTGCTATGGGGGAGTCTTCCGTTGTCTGATGACCCTCCAGACGATGCAACAACTGACCTGACTCCACATCCCAGACTTTGAGGGCATCCTCACTGGCCGTTGCGAGGGTTTGACCATCGGGGCTAAACACCAGCATAGTCGGCGACTCTTCATGACCCTCTAAAACATGGGTCATATCGGCCATGGCCCAATCAGCGGGGGTCGCCTCTGGGGAGTCATTGGCGGAGTCGTCGGGGTCTTGGGCAATGTCTGAATCGGGTTCTGGGACTGGACTCGTCTCGGTAACGGGGTCTGAGTCGTCCGTCGGAGGGTCTACCGCACAGCCGATGGGACCCCCTAAGACAACGGCCAGACTAAGGCTGAGCAGAAGTGGGGAGTTTCGGCGATGAAGCATAGTGATCTAGGAGTTGCGTCAGTGTAAACCCCAGTCCCGATTGGGCGATTTCCGGAATAGCGGCATCGTCGGGCCGGGGAAATGAGGCAAAACGTGAATAAGTTGGGACGAGTCAGAACTATAGGGATGTAAGACTAAACCTCTCAATTTTGAAGGACTTTATACCATGTCAAATCCTAATGAAACCCTGATTAACCAATTATTTCAGGTGGGTGAAAATCCCAATGTCATTGTAGGCAGTCAAGACAGCGATACTCTCGTCGGTTCAGAAGAGAATGATACGATTTTTGGCTTTGATGGCGATGATGTCTTGATGGCCGGTGCTGGCAACAATCTAATGGTAGGGGGTCGTGGTTCCGATACTCTCTATAGTGGTCCAGGAGATGATACCCTTGTCGGCGGTAGTGCAGGGATTGGTGAATCATCACGACCCGAGGACGCAGATGTGATCGTGGCTGAAGAGGGCAATAATGTCATTTTCAGCAATACGGGAGATGACACCATTTATGGCGGTTCTGGTAATAACACCATTTATGGGGGACGGGGCGATGATGTTTTATTTGGCGGTGAGGGAGATGATGTTCTGTTTGGCGATCGCGGCCAAAATACGTTAACTGGGGGCGGGGGCGCTAATATCTTTGTGATCCAGGCGGCGAACTATTTTTGGACTGATGTTCCCGCAGAAGACCGACGGCCGGATGTGATTACGGATTTTGAAACTGGGGTCGATATTATCGAGATTCTTCTCCCGAGTTCCCAGGCGTCAGAGAATACAGACCTTGATGCTGATCCGAGCTTATCCAGGGAGCGGTTGCGGATTGAACAAGGAACAGGAGATGATGCCGAGAATACTCTGATTTTTGATGAACTAACCGGACAGCCACTATTGCGCTTTGCCGATCGTTCTGTGCAATTCATTGACCTCAGTGATTTTCGGATTTTAGGGGTTGGGGATGTTCAGGTGACTCTGCGTTGGCGATCAGAAGATGACCTGGATTTAGCGGTGACAGACCCCTTCGGCGATACGGTCTTCTTTGGCAATACGTCCGTGGCTTCTGGGGGACGTTTAGATGTCGATGCCAATGCCGCCTGTACGAACCTAACACCCCGTCCAGCGGAGAATATTTTTTGGTTCGATCAAGCTGCACCAGCGGGGGATTATGTGGCCCAGGTCAATCTGTTTAGCGCCTGCGAGACCCTGTCGGGTCCAATTCCCTTTGACTTGTCTATCAGAACCGATGAGGGGATTCGTTCCTTTTCTGGCGCGGTAGATGCCGCTAATCCCACCTTGGACGTTCCCTTTTCCGTGATTTAGCGGTCTGAGTGTTTATTTGGCTAGGCTGGGGGGGCGATCGCTCCCCTTAGTTTTAGCCAACAGCCGGAGACGTCAGAAAGCCAACCATGATGGCACGGCCCCAGCGTTAGTGATAGCCGAGAGTCAGTTGATGAGTTTGTCGAAGCTGGCCGATGAGCAGACAGCGGACTTGATGCGGGATTATTATCAACGGTTGTTGGCGGCAGAGGGACGCAGTGAGGCGTTCATGCTAGATTTTACGGAGATGTCAATAAGCTCTGATACTCCAGAAATAGGTATACTCAGTATAAACTTGTAGGAATAATCCGGCGATCGTGGCTGCTTACCGGAGAAACGCCCATCACATCTAGGAGGGTTCCACCCATGCACGTATCGCAACGTCTGCTGACTTTGGGGCTATTCACTACATTGGGGCTAGGATTGCCAAAAGTCTCCCCAGCTTTAGTTCAGTCATCGGTCAACAGTGCCTTTGAACCCATTGATATCCGGGGACGATTAGATGAAACCAGCAATGTTGCGAATAATGGGACATACTTTAATGTCTATCCCTTTGAGGGAATAGAGGAGCAACAAATTGTCATTGATTTAATCAGTGATGACTTCGATACCCACTTATCCTTCGCGTCAGCGAGTGACGAAGTGGCGCTAATTGCCGAAGATAGCTATGGAGGTGAGAACACCCAGGCTCGGAGAGTTGCGGACTTGCCAAGGACAGGTGTTTATGGAGTTGCAGCAACGTCGGCACAAGGGCAGGAAACAAGAAATTACCGACTGACGGCACAAAGGGAAACATCTTCTCACCTTGAACAGGCAGAGTTATTGGAAGAGGCTAATCGCCTCAATCAGCAAGTAATAAGATTATATGGAGAAGGTCGTTACCAAGAAGCTATTCCTTTAGCACGACGGGCGCTAGAAATCCGAGAAATCGCCCTGGGAGAGTCTCACCCCCATGTTGCCACCAGCCTCAATAATTTGGCACAACTCTACTATTTTCAGGGAAACTATAATGCCGCCGAACCCCTCTACCGTCGTTCCCTAGAAATCCGAGAAACCGCCCTGGGAGAGTCTCACCCCTCTGTTGCTGCCAGCCTCATGGGTTTGGCTCTACTCTACCATGCCCAGGGAAACTATAACGCCGCCGAACCCCTCTACCGTCGTTCCCTAGAAATCTCGGAAACCGCCCTGGGAGAGTTTCACCCCCATGTCGCCACCAGCCTCAATAATTTGGCAGAACTTTACCGCAACCAGGGAAACTATAATGCCGCCGAACCCCTCTACCGTCGTGCCCTTGAAATCTCAGAAACCGCCCTAGGAGAGTCTCATCCTGATGTTGCTGCCAGCCTCAGTGGTTTAGCTCTACTCTACCAAGCCCAGGGAAACTATGACGCTGCCGAATCCCTCTTCCATCGTGCCCTAGACATCCTAGAAACCGCCTGGGGAGAGTCTCACCCCGATGTCGCCCAAAGCCTCAATAATTTGGCAGCACTCTAC
>CAZXWM010000405.1:0-3476 GCA_964644215.1 uncultured Phormidium sp. | reverse complement strand
GTACGGTTCTGAATGGGAGGGGTGGGTAGCGATACCCATCTCGACCCCTAATAATTGAGCGCCCAATTGAGTGCCAACTTGAGCCATAATTTGGCTGATGCTGAAGCCCGAATGATGAGATTTGATATTGTTACGCTGTTTCCCGAGTTTTTTAAGACCCCGTTCGAGGTGGGATTGATGTCTAAGGCGATCGCTCGGGGGATTGCTGAGGTTCACTGCACGAATCCTCGGGATTTTACCGAGGATAAACATCGCCGGGTTGATGATGAACCCTATGGGGGGGGAGTGGGGATGGTGTTAAAGCCTGAGCCAATTTTTGCGGCGGTTGAGTCGTTGCCGGTTCTGCCCCGTCGCGAGGTGATTTTGACGACGCCTCAGGGGGAGCCGTTGAGTCAGCAGCACTTCAAGACTTGGGCGGCCGATTGCGATCAGTTAGTGGTCTTATGCGGTCATTATGAGGGCATGGACGAGCGAGTTACCCATTTAGTGACTCGGGAGGTATCCTTGGGGGATTTCGTGCTAACAGGGGGCGAAATTCCGGCGCTGGCGTTGGTAAATGGGGTGGTTCGTCTCTTGCCGGGAACCGTGGGCAAAGCGGCCTCGCTGGCGGCGGACAGTTTTGAGGATGGTTTGTTGGACTATCCGCACTATACGCGTCCGGCGGTGTTTCGTCAGTGGGCGGTTCCGGAGGTGTTGTTGTCGGGGAATCATGCCAAGATTGGCCAGTGGCGGCGATCGCAGCAATGGGAACGGACGCGATCGCGGCGGCCCGATTTACTCAGCGAGGGAGTTGACGAGGCCCTTGAGCCACCTTTGTCCTAGGGAGATTCTCACCTAGGGATTCTCATCAGGAGAGCTTAGCTTGGGCAGGAAACTCTCGTTTACGATGGTCTCCCCCTGGAACCACAAGGGTTGGACAGGGGGAATGTTCGATCACATACTTGCTGACGCTGCCCAAAATCAGGGCTTGCCAGACCTCCTTTTTCCCATTCCCCACCACGACTAAATCAGCGGACCAATCCTGGGCCAGATAGCACAGAAGAGGCCCAGGACTGCGACGGTCAAGGCGATAGTCACACAGAACCTGGCGCTGAGCGGCTTGTTCACAGAGTTGTCGTAGCCAGCGTCGCGCTGCTTTGAGTTGTTTCACCTGTTGAGACTGTTGCAACTCATCGAGATTGATGCGACTTTGTAGCCCCATCCCCGCATCTAGCAGAGTCCCGAGTTGGCCCTGGAACTCCAGATTGAGGCAATGCACCAGATAGAGTTCGCCCTGGCGGTCTTGGGCCAGGGTGAGGGCTTGCTGAAAGACTTGGTCGGCCAAGGTTGTCTGATCTAAGCCAACGACGAGACGATAGGGGTCGATCATGATTCCATCCTAGAGCGGGGAGGGGGGTATGAGGTGGCGTATCTGGTTTAGGCGTCAGGGAGATCGGTGACGGCGCCGATACTGCTCGATGAGACCAGTTTGGCATATTTGGCTAAGACACCGCGACGATAGCGAGGGGCGCGGGCCGTCCAGTTGGCGCGACGTTGACTCAGTTGGGCATCGGAGATATGGAGTTCGAGCGATCGCGTATGAGCATCAATGGTAATCATATCGCCTTCTTCGACGAGGGCGATCGCGCCACCGACAGCGGCTTCGGGTGCAACGTGACCGACAACCATACCATAGGTCCCACCAGAGAAGCGTCCATCGGTAATCAGTCCCACGGAGTCTCCTAAACCCGCCCCAATAATCGCCGAGGTGGGGGCCAGCATTTCCCGCATTCCGGGGCCACCCTTGGGTCCTTCGTAGCGAATCACGAGAATATCACCAGCGCTGATTTTGCCGTCGAGGATGGCCTTGAGGCTCTCTTCTTCGGATTCAAAGACGCGAGCGGGGCCAGTCATTTTGGGGGTTTTGACGCCACTGATTTTGGCGACGGCCCCTTCTTGAGCGAGATTTCCTTTGAGAATCGCCAAATGTCCCTGTTTATAGACCGGATTGTCCCAAGGACGAATCACCGACTGGTTTTGGGGCGGGGTGCTGGGAATCTCGGCCAATTGCTCGGCGATGGTTTGTCCAGTAATGGTGAGAGCGTCACCATGAAGTAAGCCTTGTTCGAGAAGCATTTTCATCACCTGGGGAACGCCTCCGGCTTGGTGGAAGTCCACGGTGAGGTATTGGCCACTGGGTTTGAGATCGCAGAGAACGGGAACCTTGTGACGGATGGTTTCAAAGTCATCGAGGGTCAACTCGACGCCGATGGCGTTAGCGATGGCCAGCAGGTGTAACACGGAGTTCGTCGAGCCTCCCACAGCCATGATGACGGCGATGGCGTTTTCAAAGGCTTGACGGGTGAGAATTTGTTGGGGGAGTCGTTGCTGGCGGACGGCGTCAATGAGGACTGTCCCTGATTCTTCTGTGCTATCGGCTTTTTCTGGGTCTTCAGCGGCCATGGTCGACGAATACATGAGACTCATTCCCATGGCTTCAAAGGCGGAGGACATGGTATTAGCGGTGTACATCCCCCCGCAGGAACCGGCCCCAGGACAGGCCCGCCGTTCAACTTCTTTGAGTTCAGCATCATCGATTTTGCCAGCGCTATGTTCGCCGACGGCTTCAAAGGCGCTGACGATGTTGAGATCCTGACCTTTATAATGGCCGGGTTTAATGGTTCCTCCGTAAACAAAAATGGCGGGGATATTGAGGCGGGCGATGGCAATCATCGCTCCGGGCATATTCTTGTCACAGCCACCAATGGCTAAGACGCCATCGAGGCTTTGTCCGTTACAGACGGTTTCGATGGAGTCGGCGATGACTTCGCGGGAGACGAGGGAGTATTTCATGCCCTCAGTTCCCATGGAAATGCCATCGCTAATGGTGATGGTGCCGAATATCTGCGGCATTCCGCCCCCCTGGCGAATGCCGACTTCGGCCCGTTGCGCGAGGCCATCGAGTCCCATGTTGCAGGGGGTGATGGTGCTATACCCGTTGGCTAGTCCAATGATAGGTTTAGAAAAGTCGTCGTCCCCGAAGCCGACGGCCCGTAACATGGCTCGATTCGGGGTGCGGGAACTGCCTTGGGTGACGACTTGGCTACGAAGATTGTCGGACATGGTCTGATGTTTTCTGGTATAGGAAAGTGTATCGAGGCTCGGCGATCGCGCCTGGGTGTAACTGATTCTTCCCAGTGAAGACCGGGCTGGGTTGGCCTTGTGACCTTCAATACTACTGGAATTTTGGTCTAATTTGATTGTTTCATAAGACGTGGGGGTCATGCTAGGTGCGAAAATACATTTAATTAACTACCGGGGAGTTTGAGGGGCGACCTCTCCCGCACCTCGACTACGCTCGGCGTCGGGATACATAGCCTCTCAAGTCAATTGAAGGGTTCAAGGCCCTGAAAATTGACAAGTCCACGGACTGTCTTGCTATACTATCACCGTCAATCGTTTTGGCAGTCATGCTGAGAGCGACCAAGTACAGAATT
>CAZXWM010000404.1:0-3493 GCA_964644215.1 uncultured Phormidium sp. | reverse complement strand
CAATGCCAGGTTTGGGCTGATGGAGATTTATTGATTCAGGTCTTGACAAATCTCATTAGTAATGCTATCAAGTTTTCTCCGCCCGGTTCTGTCGTTAGCTTCGGACTGCGGGATGGGTCTGAGGCGGGGGAAGTCTGGTTACAGGTCTGCGATCGCGGTCGCGGCATCCCCGCCGACAGTTTAGATCTAATCTTTAACCCCTTCCATCAAGTCGATGCCTCTGATTCGCGCCAGAAAGGAGGAACGGGTTTAGGACTCACCATCTGTCGCCGCATCATCGAACAGCATGGGGGCCGGATTTGGGCCGAAAACATCCCCGGCGGGGGGACGCGCATTTCCTTGACTCTACCGGATTCCGGGCCGACGTCTCCCCCTTAAGCCTGTCTCGACCCCTACATTCCCATAATTTCGTAGCCAGCATCGACATAAAGCACCTGGCCGGTAATTCCACTAGCCAAGTCGCTACAGAGGAAGGCGGCGCTGTTCCCCACTTCCGTCTGAGTCACGGTGCGACGCAACGGCGCGGTTTCCTCGACGTGATGAATCATATCGAGAATCCCTCCCACCGCCGACGAGGCCAGAGTGCGGATGGGTCCGGCGGAGATGGCGTTGACGCGCAGCTTAGCCGGGCCAAATTCAGCGGCGAGATAGCGTACATTCATATCTAAGGCGGCCTTGGCGATTCCCATGACGTTGTAGTTGGGGACGACGCGCCGGCCACCGAGATAGGTCATCGTTAGCAGGCTTCCTCCCTCGTTGAGTAGGGGTTTGGCTAGGCCCGCCATCTGCACGAGAGAGTAGGAACTAATTTCAATGGCTCGTAGATACCCCTCACGGGAGACGTTACTGAAATCACCGCTCAATTCTTCTTTACCGGCGAAGGCGAGACAGTGAATGAGAATATCGAAGCTTCCCCACTTGTCCCGAATAGTCTCGAAGAGTTGGCGGGTTTGTTCCTCATCTTGGACGTTACAGGGTTCGATCAGGGTCGGTTGCAGCGGTTCGACGAGGCTACGCACCTTGTTCTCGTGACGACCGCGATCGTCGGGGAGGTAGGTAATCCCGAGTTCGGCCCCGGCTTGGTGGAGTTGTTGAGCAATCCCCCAGGCGATGGAGCGGTTGTTGGCAATTCCCGTGACTAGGGCTTTTTTTCCGGTAAGATCCAGCATAGTTTATCCTGAGTGACAATCAGCTTTGTACCATATTTTCGGGCAAAATCAGGCCTCGACTCGGGAGGGGACTGAGAAACAATCGACTTGTGGCGAGGAAACCCGATTGGGATCAATAGGTCTGAAGGTAGCGAATTTGACGAATTTTTGCTCAAAATTCAATTTAAGTGGTCTCAGCCTCTAATCTCGGGTGCTAAGTTCCCCGATGAGGCGAGGTCAATGGCAGAATAAGGGTGGGCGATCGCGCCTGCTGGATAACGGCAATTTTGAGGCATGTGATAGGGAGAGGACGATGGTAGCCATGCAGGACAAACCACTGGCGGCGGTATTTCACCAGATGGGAAGCGGTTCATTTCCACCGGTTGTTGAAAATTATGAACGTGGAAAAACCATCTTTTTTCCCGGCGATCCCGCTGAGCGCGTTTATTTTTTGGTTAAGGGTGCAGTCAAGCTCTCTCGTGTCTATGAGGCGGGAGAGGAGATTACCGTGGCTCTATTGCGGGAAAATAGCGTCTTTGGGGTCTTGTCGTTGATTACCGGACATCGTTCGGACCGGTTTTACCACGCTGTGGCTTTTACACCGGTTGAATTGCTCTCGGTTCCCATTGAACAGGTTGAGAAGGCTCTCAAGGAGGACCCGGATTTATCGATTTTGATGTTACAGGGGTTGTCATCCCGGATTTTACAGACGGAGATGATGATCGAAACTCTGGCTCACCGAGATATGGGATCGCGCCTGGTGAGCTTTTTATTGATTCTCTGTCGGGATTTCGGCCTTCCGAGTTCTGATGGGATCACGATTGATCTCAAGTTATCTCACCAAGCCATCGCCGAGGCCATTGGTTCAACTCGGGTGACGGTAACTCGTTTGTTGGGAGATTTACGCCAGGATGAGATGATCTCGATTCATAAGAAGAAGATCACGGTTCATAATCCTGTGGCGCTGAGTCAACAGTTTACGTAATCGCTCAAGTTGACCGAAAACCCGTTAGAATGGCATCCGCCGCAGCCACCGACGGCGGCGATCGCTCCTGTGTCACCATGCTATCACGGGCGATCGCCGCCGTTTTGCGGTGAGTGACGTCGCTCTCTCTCCCCAGAGTTCCCAATCGCACAGGAGGAACCATGACCACTGGATATGTTTTAATTTTGGCCATGCTAGTTCTCGGTTGCGCGATCGCAACGGTGGGTGATCAAATCGGAACCAAGGTGGGAAAGGCTCGCCTGAGTCTATTTAACCTACGTCCGCGCAAAACAGCTACTCTGGTCACCGTCGTCACTGGGGGCCTGATTTCTGCATCAACCTTGGCCATTCTCCTGCTACTCGATCAACGACTGCGAACCGGCTTATTCGAACTTGAAGAGATTCAACAGGATTTATATTCAGCTCGCCAGGATTTTGAGAACACCCAAGCTGATAAAATTCGCGTCGAGTCGGAACTGGCCGAGGCCCGCAACAGCGCTCTGCTGGTTCAGGAGCGTCTCGATGCGCTCAATCGCTCCCTCGAACAGGTGTCTCAGGATTTGGCTGAGGCCTTAGAGGAACAGGTGGAAACCCAACAACAATTACGAGAAACGGAAACCCAGCTCTCCAACACCGAAGCCGAACGCCGTCAAGCCGAAGTCGAAATTCGTCGTATTGAGTCCCAATTACTCGACACTGAAGCTCAACGACAGGCGTTACAAGGGGCCATTGCTCAGCTACAACGCCAACAACAACAACTGCAAACGGCCGCTGAATTGGCTCGGCGACAACTTCAGGCCCGCGATCGCGAACTCCAACAAAATCGCCAGCGTCTCCTGAGCCAACAAGGGGAATTGGCTCGTCAGGAGAAGGAACGAGCGCAACAGGCCGAGGAGTTACAACGTCAGGAGTTGGAACTCGCACAACGCGAAGCACTCCTCGAAAGTCTCAACCGACAACAGATGGCCCTCCAAGAGGAGTTACAACGTATCGGCCAGGACTTTCAATTATTGCGTGAACGACGTTTGGCCCTGCTCCAGCAACAGGTTCTCACCTCGGCTCGAGTGCGGGTGTTAGACCCCACTCAGGTCGATGAGGTGGTGCTGCAAATTCTCCAAGAGGCAAATCGCGTCGCCACTCAAGTTTTGCGTCCGGGAACCCCAGAAACGGAGGAGGCCACGTTACGGGTTGATTCCCAAGAGGTACGTGATTTGGCGGCACGTTTGGCTGATGGTGAGGAATATGTGGTGCGGGTGCGATCGTCTCGCAATTATCTGCTCGGGGAAGTTCTAGTACGAGGCTTTTTTGAGGTGTTACCGAATGAGGTGGTATTTGAAGCTGATGAGGTGGTGGCTGAGGT
>CAZXWM010000403.1:2299-3497 GCA_964644215.1 uncultured Phormidium sp. | reverse complement strand
TGATTTGTTGATCCGCAACCTTGCCGCTCGGCTATCATCCCGACGCTCACCCTAATGGGTAGAGCGCGGGGCTTCCCGCCGAGAAGCTAAGCCTTTGAGTCGCAAATGGGTCGGTTTTGATTTTAGTATCCGAGGGGAAATTCTGTTGGAGTGGTGTCTCGGGGCGTACTGTTGCTGTGGCGGTCCGGGTCGCGGCGATCGCGTGGGGGAGTGGGCGTGACGTATAGGAGTTGCTCGGAGAGTGAGGTTGGGTCAGCCACTGGGGTCTCGTCTTCGAGGGCGATCACGTTTTGCCGCAAGGCTTCGGTGGTAATCACCAGTTGTCGTTCTTCTTGTCGCAGTTGTTCGAGTTCACGGGTGGCTTCATGCCACTGTTGTTGCGAATACACGGTTCCACCATAGGCGGCTAGGGTTCCACTGGCCAGGAGGACACTCAAGGCCGTGAGGCTACGGCGCAGCCAAGGCAGTGGAGACCCCAGAGGACGGCTCGAAGGAGAACTCTGACGCAGCGGTTGGCGATCGCGCAGCGGGATCACGACGGAAGGATTGGGGTGGTGTTGCGGACGCACCACTCGGCCAGACTGACGACGCAAGGCTCGACGGCGTTCGAGTGACACAACTCGGCTCGTTGCGGTCGTTGAACGAACGGGTCTCTCAGACGCAAAATGACGTGCGTAAGTCATAAACACCACCAATATCAGAGCAATACAAGAGCAATACCAGGGACAGCGATAAGAGTTTTAGCCCTAATCCGCCCTGGAAATCTCAGGGCTATTGAGCTAGAGTGAGGCCATCATGTCGGTCTGAGTCCTCGTCCACATCATCCTAACACCGTCAGTTGGTCTTGGAAGACCTCTGTTGAGCCTATCGATAGGCACATTTTTTAGAAGGTTAGGGATCCTTTAGGTTAAGTTTGAGTTAAATTACAATATCACTGCTCGACTTAGCTTCAACTCTAAGTGAGTGGTGTTGACATTTGACATAATGAGGTGCAAATTCATGAAAGCTAAACTCGTAAGTTTGCTGGCTATTCTGGGACTTTCGCTGGCCCTGGGGGCATGTGCGGAAGATACCGCCCCGACAGATACCGCTCCTGGGGAAGCTCCCCTGGAACAAGAGGGTCCTCCCGGAGGCGAACCTGGGGGAATGCCTGGAGGCGAACCTGGGGGAATGCCTGGGGGTGAACCGGAGGGAATGC
>CAZXWM010000403.1:0-2199 GCA_964644215.1 uncultured Phormidium sp. | reverse complement strand
CTGGAGGCGAACCTGGGGAAATGCCTGGAGGCGAACCTGGGGAAATGCCTGGAGGCGAACCTGGGGAAATGCCTGGAGGAATGCCTGAAGGACAAGAACCCATGGAAAGCCCGATGGAGCCTGAGGCGCCCGACGATGAATAGTGTCAACGCTGACACTTGGCAGACCAGACGGGTAACTCCATAACTCCAGGAGTTGGGTCTGCCACTGTGTGAGTGAGTTCAGAGGAGTACGTCTTTGAGGTGGCTCTCTAGGACGGCTCCTCACGTTTTTTTCGATACTTTTGATCCTGGCCGATGCGTCTTCTTCAGTTCAGCACCTCTCACTATTGCCGTAAGGCTCGCTTGGCACTAGGCTATAAGCGGTTATCCTATGAGGTGGAAAATTTAACGCCTGGGGTGCATCGCTTCAAACTTAAGCCCCTGGTGGGTTTGACGACGGTTCCGGTATTATTGCCTGAGCAGTCCGACGGCCCCGCAGCGGTGGGAGATTCGACGGAGATTTTGAAGTTTTTAGAGCAGAGTTATCCTGAGATGCCGTTGACTTGGGGTGATGGCGATCGCGATCGCCGGGCCTGGCTCTTGGAAGATTGGCTCGACGAGAGTATTGGTACGGCGACGCGGTTTATTTACTATGATTTCCGAGCTAAAGAGGGCAAGTCCGTTAATCCCTCTTGGTTTGCTCAAACCTTAGTCAAGGTGGTGCGGGTTCAGTATGAGATCACGCCGGCTGGGGTTAAACTGGCTCGCGATCGCCTAAACTTGGCGTTAACAGAATTAGAGCAACTCTGGAAAGACCAACCCTATCTAGTGGGCGATCGCCTCAGTGTAGCCGATATTACAGCGGCGGGCCTACTCAGTCCCCTGGCCTTGATTCCTTACTACCGACAGGACTATCCCTGGCTGTTTGAGCGCATTGAGGAGATTCATCAGCACTGTCACGAACCCCTCCCCCCAGGATTAAGCTCATGATGGAACCCAACCACTTAACTGGCTTTGTCTTGGCAATCCCATTCATGCTGAGCAGTCTCTGTCAAGGGGCGATCGCCCTTCCCCCCGCCGAGGATACCCCCGAAGAAGTATTACGCAACGAGATTTTACTAGAGGCGCGATCGCCTCTCGATGGGGAACCCCTGACTCCCGCCGAGTATGCCGCCCTACAAGCGCAACTACAAGAGCCAACCGACCCCCCCCAAGTGAGTTCAGAGATTCGCCACAACATTTTTTTGCTGCAACTGTTGCGGATGTTCCGCACCATTAGTCCCTTCTAACCGTCCCACCCATCAAGTTCACATTTCCTGACTTTTGCCCCCTCTCCCACATAGGGAGGGGTTTTTGCGGTATCTTCGACTGTGAAGATTTGTTGCCTACTGCGCGAGTTTCAGCCAAAACCTTTAGAAAAATCTCAGCCAAAGACCCAGTAACCATGCCAACCTCAGGCGACCGGACAACGGACATGTCAAACTAAGGCTTAGTCATCTACCGGGGTGCGATCGCCCCCGAACCTCTATAACAAAACAGCAAACCCTCTAAACACCCATCCATTCCCTTAAAACTCATGTCAAAAACCATTTCCACCGAACAGATTGACTACATCGTCTATAACAGCCACCAAGACCCCTTCTCCGTCCTCGGCGCTCACACCATCGAACGGGATGGGAAATCCATTTGGGTAGTCCGGGCCTATCTTCCCGACGTCGAAGCCGCCTGGGTAGAACTCTCCGAAGAACGGAAATCCTACCCGATGGAATCCGTCCACCATCCCCACTTCTTTGAATGCGAACTCGATCGCCCCGTTGACAAACAAGACAACGCCGATCCCTTCCCCATTAACTACCAACTGCGTCTCAAACAAGGAGAGCACGAGCGCGTCATCTACGACCCCTACGCCTTCCGCTCCCCCAAACTGACCGACTTCGACATTCACCTATTTAACGAAGGGAACCATCACCGCATCTACGAAAAACTCGGCGCTCATCTCCTTACCGCCAACGGGGTTGAAGGGGTCTACTTCGCCGTTTGGGCTCCCAACGCCCGTAACGTTTCCGTCCTCGGTGACTTCAACAGTTGGGATGGCCGCAAACACCAAATGGCTAAACGAGGGAATGGAGTCTGGGAAATCTTTATCCCGGAAGTCACCGTGGGGACTCCCTACAAATACGAAATCAAAAACTACGACGGCCATATCTACGAAAAATCC
>CAZXWM010000402.1:0-3502 GCA_964644215.1 uncultured Phormidium sp. | reverse complement strand
CAGGGAACAGGGAACAGGGAACAGGGAACAAGTGGGGGTTTTTTCCAAAATGAGAGTGTCTTAAGGCAATCTTCGATTGCCATACTTAAGACTTAACTACAAGGACAGGATTATCGCAGCAATTAGTTGCTGCAATTACTGATGCAAAAGAACTCAGCCAAAAGTTACCAAGAAATTGTGGGCATCACTCAATCAAAATAAAGGTCGTTTGACAGAATTTATCATTTGTCAATCATTTATCAATCATTTATCAAGTGACTATCAAACGACCCCCAACCTTATCGAGACACCAGTCCAACTTTCAACGCTTTGACGACTGCTTGGGTACGACTCCTCACTTCTAATTTTTGAAAAATTGCTGTTAGGTGAGCCTTGACCGTTGCCACCGTAACACAGAGGCGATCGGCAATTTGTTCATTGGAGTTTCCCTTAATCAGCCATTCTAAAACCTCTCGTTCACGAGCTGTCAAGTGAATTGTTTGACAGCCTTGTAAAGAACGTCCGGCATGGAAGTGAAACACGCGAAAAAAGCTCGTTGCAACCGCCGGACCTAGATAAATTTCACCCTTGATGACCGTGGCGATCGCATCATACAACTGTTGTGCCAAACGATCCTTAAACACATAGCCCCTAGCCCCGGCTTCCATGGCCCGAAAGACTGCCTCATCCTGACGATGTTCAGACAAGACAATAACGCGCCCTTGAAACAGCTCCTCTCGCCATTTCACTAAGGCTGAAATCCCATCAGTTCCCGGCCACTCCAAGTCTAGCAAAATCAAGCTAGGGTGCTGCTGTGATGCAAGCTTCAAGGCTTGATTAACCGACGCAGCTTCCCCTACAACACACAGTTCAAATTGGTCATTAGGGTTATAAAAATTCAGCAACGTCTTCAATCCTTCCCTAAAGATAGGATCATCATCCACAAGCAGAACTGATATCAACTGAGGCATCATCATCATTGGTTCTTAATTCTCCTGAAGTAATCACAAAATTAACACTAGGCGACAAAAAACTTCCGACATTCTCAACAGCCTGCATTAAAGTTGCTTCTTGTGTTTTGGAGTCATTCAGTTCCTGATTAAAACCCAGAACAAACGGTAAACGAGTTTTTAGGTATAGAGACAAAACAACCTATAACAACTCGCTCAATTAGTCGTTCTCCTTGCACCTGCTGGCACCCGAGAACGGGTCAAACCCCTCACCCAAGAGTTATTTGGAACCACCCTAGCTTAGAAATCCAAGAAACAGGGAAATCCCAAATAAATTTTAAAATATCGACCAAAGTCTAATAACCAGATCGCGCCGATCTGACTAACCTATGAATATCAGGCTTGATCGTCTGGCTTGACGACATTCCCCATCCCCTCAACCCAAACAAAAAGCTTGGAGCTGGCCCCTTGTCGTTGATGCGTCAAATTTATGCAGCAGCCTTAACTGGCGGGGCATTGGACCTCCAAACCGGGGCTGACAGCTACAGTTCAGCCACTGTTTAGTTTTTCTTTAGGTTTACGGCCGAAAGGGACATCAAAGGGACATCACGCAGAACCAGCCAGACGCCGTTGAGCACTGTCCCAACATTCCGACTGATCGGCAGTCGGAACCCATTTCCAACCAATCTGAGGAAGATGACCCATGCCATTGGACTATTTTGCCCCTGGGGTTTACGTCGAGGAGGTCGATCGCGGTAGTCGCCCCATCGAGGGCGTCAGTCTTAGCGTCCCAGGATTTATCGGTTTTACCGAAGACGTACGAGGTGATGCCGAAGTCTTCCAGCCCATGCTAGTCACCACCTGGGAGCAATACTTAGAATATTTTGGGAAACCTGGATCTGACGGGTTTACCGACTTTAACGCCTACCTCCCCTTCGCCGTCTATGGTTGGTTTTTAAATGGGGGAGGACGGTGTTGGGTCAGTAGCATTGGCACCAAACTTCCTGGATCAGACCCCCCGCCCCCAGAACAAACCGCAACCCGACTACTCACCTCGTCAGGCCGTCCCAGCCTCTTGTTTAACCTCAAAGGCGTCAGTGACGACAACAGTGACGGCGAAACTCCGGCCCTTCCCGCCGTAAGTGGCCCCCTGACCATCAAAATAGAAGCCAGTACACCGCGACCACCCGAAGACTCAGACGCCGAACCCCCGCTCGACGACGGTCAATATTTCAAACTGACCGTTCAGCGGGAACAGGAGGTCCTCGAAACCTACGACCACCTCACCATGCGAGAAGAGATCGAAGCTGAGGAGGGGGCCTATGTTTTAGAAGCTTTGCAAGAATCCCAAACCATTGATGTCAGCATCGCTGAAGGATTAGGGTCTGTCTCCGCCCTATCCAAACGGCCCAGCAACGGCACCTATCCCGTCAATCCACCGTCACCGTTTATTGAAAATGCCGATCGCCTCCCCCGAGATTTGCAAGGAAAACGGGACGATCGCAGCGGCGTTCAAGGGCTTTTTGAAATTGACGACGTGGCCATGATTGCTTGCCCTGACTTAATGCGCGTCTATGAAGAGGGACTGTTAGACATCGACCAAGTCCATGGCGTCATGGAAATGATGGTGAGTATGTGCGAAAACTCAGCCCCCAGCCCGCCCTTCCGTATGGTCGTCTTGGACCCACCGCCCATTAAACCCGGCAAAAACGACAATCGGGCCGTCCGTCCTGAACAGCAACGCCCCCAGGACGTTGCCACCTGGCTCCGTCAGGGCTTCAACCGACGTTCGATGTTTGCTGCCCTCTACTATCCTTGGATTAAAGTCCCCAACCCCCGCAACGGCGGACGTCCGCTCGCCATTCCCCCCTGCGGTCATATGATGGGGGTTTGGTGTCGCACTGACGAAAACCGGGGTCTCTTCAAGGCCCCCGCCAACGATACCCCCCGAGGGGTGGTGGGACTAGCCTATGACACCAACTTTCGGGAACAGGAGTTGTTGAACCCTCTCGGCATCAACTGCATCCGTAACTTCTCCAACTACAATCGCGGCATCAAAATTTGGGGGGCTCGTACCCTCGTTGATCCCAGCAATATCCAATGGCGTTATATCCCTGTGCGTCGCCTGATGAGCTATATCGAAAAGTCCATTGAGATTGGCACCCAATGGGTCGTGTTTGAACCCAATGATTCTACTCTCTGGGGGCGCGTCACGAATACGGTGTCCAGTTTTCTCGAAGGTCTCTGGCGTCAGGGTGCTTTGGCGGGGGCGACGGCTTCCGAGTCCTTCTTTGTTAAATGCGACGGTGAGTTGAATACCCAAGAAACCATGATGATGGGTCGTCTTCATGTTGAAGTTGGTGTTGCCCCCGTTCGACCAGCAGAATTTGTGATTTTCCGGATTAGTCAATGGGCGCCAGGGCAGTAAATTTGCAGTGATGTAACCTAGGGGTTCGGCTCTCATCACTCTCCTCAAGTTTAGTCTTGAAAGAGTCAACCCCTCAAAACTGCCATTTAGGAATTTAAACAAAAACAGGAGTCGAGGTAAAAAAGCGTCCTGAAAACTCTCACCC
>CAZXWM010000401.1:0-3503 GCA_964644215.1 uncultured Phormidium sp. | reverse complement strand
TGGAGAGATTGTCGATACCTATCCCTACTTCGTTGTGGGGGCGATTCACCTTATCTCCTCCGCCGTCTTAGGAGCCGGGGCCTTATTCCATACCTTCAAAGCCCCAGAAGACCTCAAAACCGCCTCAGGCCGTGCCAAACGCTTCCATTTTGAATGGGATGACCCCAAACAGTTAGGTCTCATTTTGGGACATCATCTGCTCTTTTTGGGAGCGGGGGCCTTGCTGCTGGTGGCGAAAGCCATGTACTGGGGTGGACTCTATGATGCGGCGAGTCAGACGGTTCGCGTCGTCAGCGAACCTACCTTGAATCCCTTTGTGATTTATGGCTATCAAACCCATTTCGCCAGTGTTAATAATTTAGAAGACCTGGTGGGTGGTCATGTTTATGTAGGCGTGATGCTGATTGCTGGTGGAATTTGGCATATCTTAGTTCCGCCGCTGAATTGGGCTAAAAAGGTGCTGATTTTTTCTGGGGAAGCGATTTTGTCCTACTCCTTGGGCGGAATTGCTTTGGCTGGATTTGTTGCCGCCTATTTCTGTGCGGTGAATACCTTGGCTTATCCGGTGGAGTTTTATGGCCCCGCCTTAGAAATCAAACTTGGAATTACGCCGTACTTTGCCGATACCGCTGACTTACCCTTCGGCACTCATACCGCTCGTTGTTGGTTGGCTAATGCCCATTTCTTCCTGTCGTTCTTCTTCTTGCAAGGACATTTATGGCACGCCCTGCGAGCGATGGGCTTCGATTTTCGTCGGGTTGATAAGGCGTTAAACTCCTTGGAAACCTAATTTCGTTTCTCTCTTCTCTCTCTCCTCTCTCTGTTATCGCTCTTCACACATTACTAACTTATGAACTGTCCTTGTTGTTCAGGAAAACTACTGCGTCAGGTCAGTCGCCGTGAACTGACCTGGTTCTGTCCGAGTTGTCGGTCGGTGTTTCCGAGTTCAACAATGAGCTGGGAAGCTGTTAAACCCACAGAAATGCTGGCGGCTTCGCGGCGTTAAGTCGAAAAAATTGGGTTTGTTGTTAGAGGGGTTAAAGTCTATGGTCTAATTCATTACCTTGGATATCAAACTTTAGGGGAACCCACCCCTAGCCCCTCCCAGGAGGGGATTTTTTACCCCTACTACAAGGGTTTTTGTTGGGGCTGTGTTTTGCTTATTAACGTAACTATTGCAGACCCCGCTGTTCTAAAATTTGTTGCAATTCAATCTCTGTCATCATGTCAAAAATTGGTCTTTTCTTCGGAACACAAACTGGAAATACGGAATCAGCGGCTGAGATGATTCAGTCGGCGTTGGGGGGAGATAGTGTTGTCACCCTTCATGATGTGGCTGAGGCGGATTTGGATGATTTGGGCGAGTATGACTGTTTGATTATTGGTTGTCCGACTTGGAATATTGGTGAGCTACAAAGTGATTGGGAGGGACTCTATGATGAGTTAGATGCTCTGGATTTTAGTGGCAAAAAGGTTGCCTATTTTGGAGTGGGAGACCAGATTGGTTATGCTGAAAACTTCCAAGATGCGATGGGGATGTTAGAAGAGAAAATTTCTCAATTAGGGGGTGCAACCGTGGGTCATTGGCCCACGGATGGGTATGAGTTTGAGGAGTCGAAGGCGTTGCGGGATGGTAAGTTTGTCGGCTTGGCCCTAGATGAGGATAATCAGTCGGAGTTGACTGAGGAGCGGGTTCAGGCTTGGGCCACTCAGTTGAAGGGGGCTTTTGGGCTATAGTCGTTAACCTCAATCCCCAGGGTGATTCACGTTGCAGGGGTCTAATCGCCCTGGGGATTGGGGGTTTGGCAAGATTCTAAGGAAATGTTATCAATGGCTGATTTTTCCGTGTGCGGCTGGTATCTTCTGGGACTTTGGATGGTGATGGTTCTATTCGGCTTTACAGTCTGTTGGGCGTTTCAAGATGGATTGGCCCGTCTGAGACGACTGCATCAGATTCCCTGTGCGGGTTGTGCCTTTTTTACGGGGGATTGTCGCCTCAAATGTACGGTTCATCCGTATCGAGCCTTGTCTGAGGAGGCGATCGCCTGTCGAGATTTTGAGCCACAAGTGAGGGATAATGGGTGCTATGGTGTGGTGCATTCTCCGAAAATGTCTCCTGTTAAGGGTATTTTTGCCAAGGGGGGGCTTTTGGGCAAAAAAAGGCGTTTGGCGTTTCAGGAGCGAACCCGATAGATGGGGAGGTCTTCAAGAAATATGGTTTAATTGGTTGCATTGGATACAAAATTGCAGGGCGAACGGTGTCAGATGTCTGGCACGCAAGCAGGAAAAATGGTATTACCCTGTAACCCGCTAGTGTTGTCTAGCCGCTTCTGGATGATTTCAATATAGTCAGGAACAATCTCAATGCCAATAGAATGAATGCCTAACTCCTTGGCGGCAACAAGGGTTGTTCCTGACCCGGCGAAGGGGTCTAAGAGAACAGAATCTGGGGTTCGGGGGGCGAATATTTCTACTAACTTCCTCATTAGGGCAAGTGGTTTGACGGTACAGTGAATGTTAAAGGTTTCCGTTTTGTCTCGGGGGATATTTTCTAAGATGTTGGATTGAAACCCGCCCCATTCGTCTTGGGTGTAGAATAAGCCGGTTCCATACTCCATTAAGGTTTCTAGGTAGTTGTTGACTAAGGGTTTTTGTAGGACACAAATGGCTTCCCACTCATTTCTTAGACAACTATGCCAGCCTTGCCACTCCTCGGGATGGTCATAGCCTTTTTTCTGAAGCTGTTTTTGGATGTTTACACCTTTGGGAATGCCACTCGAGCGTCGATACACGAGAATATCTCGGGCGTAAAATCCGGCTGACTCTAATGCGACTTGAACATGAGCTACGGTTCGGGTACTATTAAAAACCAGCACAGTGGCACCGGGTTTACAGATACGAAATAGCTCCGTCCCCCAGTCTAAACACCATTGTTGGTAATCGAGGATATTTTGGCGATTGCGCTCATACCAACGGCGATTACGAACTCCTCCGGCTAAGCCACTCCCATAGGGAATGTTTTTGACTAAAGTTTTACTCTCTTTTTGCTTGGCTTTCTGGACTCGTCTTTGGATTTCTGTGTTATCCCATTGATGTCCGATAAATTCGTAGTTATAGGGAGGGTCTGTGATACAGACTGAGATGGAGTCAGGTTCAAGCTGACTCATAATGTCGCAACAATCCCCTTGTTGGATTTGTTGGGTTGGTCGTTGGCTCATGGCGGAGGTTTGGGCGTTGTCTGGGGTGCAGTATAGGCTGAAGTGCGGTGCTTGTCGATGATTCTGGGTTAGTCGCTGGGGGACGTTTCGGGTGGTGGGATGTTGCAGAGGGCTTGGTCGCCCTCGGAGACGTTAGGATTATGAGTGAGGTAGGGTTGCAACCAGTCACAGGCGCGATGGATTAACTCATCTAAGGTTTCAACTTTCCAAATTTTGACGGTTCCGTCCGCTGAAGTCGAGACCACCTTCGTGCCATCCCTATTAAACTCCGCACTGAAGACCCAA
>CAZXWM010000400.1:0-3511 GCA_964644215.1 uncultured Phormidium sp. | reverse complement strand
GCTATGAAGTTTCCCCCTGTTACCCTGATCGCATTGGCCGCCATTTTCCCCAATGCGGGTGCAGTCAGCGCTGCATCGGTGGGGATTCAACTTCCCGACAACTGCAATGTGGTTCACTTGAGTGCGGCGGAAACGGGCCGGGCCGGTGGAATGCGCGTCTGTGCGCCGGAGTCCCTAGATGGCCCAGCACCAATTTTGGGCAACAATATCGATATTCCTGAACTCCAAGATACCGTGGAGTTTGCCGATTTGGGCGATCGCTGGGAACGACCCTATATCGAAGCACTCGCTCGCCAAGGGATTATCCCCGCTGCTGAGGATGAGCAGTTTAACCCCGATGCACCTCTGACGGAAGCGGACTTCCAGGCTTGGCTGAGTCAAAGTGTCGAAGCGCGTCAAGCCATGAACCCCTCTCTGAAGGCCTCAGAAACGGATAGGTTAGATAACCTGACAGGAGACCCCGAGACAACGGCTGAGTCGGGCCAAGAGACAAAAGCCGATGAAACGGATAGTGAGACATCCGAGACAGAGATTCATCTGGAGCGTTTTGGGAAACGCCTGAGCGGGAAGTCGGCCGAGAAAGCCCCGGAACCGGTTGTCTCTCGCTTGCAAGCCTTGGTGGCCTTAGCCAAGAACTTAGATTTAGAGTTGACGGAGGAGTTAGAGGCCAACACGGTTTTAAGCTTTAGCGATCTTGAGTTAATTCCAGAATCGGCCCATGAGTCTCTCAAAGCGGTTCTCGGTCATGAAATTATTATCGCCAATGAGGAGGAACCCACAGCCCTCTATCCTCACTTCTCGGCCACACGGGCCGATATCGCGGTGTTGCTGTACAAATCCATGGTCAAAGGGGGAGGATTAGCGCCCATCGCTATCAATCCCAACGGGTCCCTCGGCGATCGCCAAATCCCCATGAACCCGTCAGGACAAGCGATTCACTCGGCGTTAGTCAACCCAGAATTGATACAACGCCTGTTTGCTGATTCTAACTCTCCCGGAACCATCGCCATCGGCTTAGCTGAAGGAACTCGCACCGTTGATGGTGGCAAAACCGCTGGCTACTGGGGACACCGCGATCCTGGTAATGGCAAACATAATATGGGAACGTTCAGTTACCAACATGGTGCCAGAACCCCCGAAGAAGCGGACTGGCTGCAACTGCAACGGATTTATCACTACAGTGCGGCCCTGCAAGAATACGCGGCGGCTCACAATATGGAGTTGTCGGTGTTGGAGTTAGTGGCGGGATTGGATTTAGCCAACCAAGCACCGTTGGCGGCTCAACATTATCTGGCCAATTTACAACAGTTGAAGGCCCGAGGCTTTACGGGCATCGATGCCATCCTAGAGGCGCGGACGTATAGCTACATCAACCCCGCCACGGGACGGTTGGAAGCCAGCGGTTTCCGCAATAACTGGGAATGGTTACGCTATGACCAAGCGCGTCGGATTGCGGCGATTCGTAGCACTTTGGCCCATCATGGCCTTGAGTAGGCGGTTTAGGGTTAGGATGACCGTTGGGGGCCGAACTGGCCCCCAGGGGAGACTAGAAGTTGTCTAAAATCCGTTGCAGAATGCCGATTCCGCTAACGGCCTGCCAAGCAAATAGGCCCACGACAGCGATATTGAGGCTGATATGGCTGTAACGTGCCCAGTCTTTACCTCGTTGCATGAGTGGGGCCAGAGAGGCTGAGAGGGCCACGAGTCCCATCATGCCGAGTCCCGCGAGTAAGTGGGGACCCACGAAGAGTTTCCCGTTGTTGATGTAGGTGACGGACATGCCACCGATCGCCCCGAAGACGATACCCACTAGCAACAATGAGCCGATTTTGAAGTGTTTAGTGCGGAAGTCTCCTTGAACAAGCTCTTTTTTCTCCTCACCGGTGGCTGAGCGCAGTTTACGGACTTTGAGACCGGTATAGAGGGCATAGATGGCGATCGCCAACATAACCCACATGAGTAAGGGGTGAACAAAGTTCAGCCAGGGTTTAATTGATTCGGGAATAAAATCCATTGGGGTTCTCCTCAATAGTAGGCAAAACAGCAGTCAACCGTTGATGGCTCAACGACTCTCTCATTGTATTATTTTTGAGTTGAGTTGAGGTCTGATTGTATCGGTCGACTGCTATTTCTGTTC
Organism: uncultured Phormidium sp.; assembly: GCA_964644215.1. Taxonomy (GTDB): domain Bacteria; phylum Cyanobacteriota; class Cyanobacteriia; order Cyanobacteriales; family Geitlerinemataceae; genus Sodalinema. Next base: position 1,374 of record CAZXWM010000400.1, on the reverse strand, counting down.
TCCAAAGGCGTTGCGTTCGGGGTCAGAGGGTCTGAGACGCCTAGCCCCCGACGCTGCCGTCATAAAACTTAGCATAGCAACTTTAGGCGGCTGTTCTTCTCCCCTAATCGTTGCCATAGCGGGGGCTAGGAGTCCTTAGCACTGGTGGTTGACTCGTTTGGAGGGACGGGATCATATCCGCCAGGATGGAAGGGATGACAGCGCAAGAGACGGCGCAATGCCAACAGTCCACCCCGCCAAGGGCCAAATCGCTCAATGGCTTCGACAGCGTAGGTGGAACAGGTGGGTTGAAAGCGACAGGAGGGCAACGTCCAGGGAGAAATCAGGAGACGATAGGCCCGAATGAGGGTTAATAATACTTTCTTGGCGATCGCACTCAACATTTGGGCTTCCTCCTATCATGGTATAGCGGCGATGAACGCTCCTAAAACGGGTCGGGGTTCCCAGTTCCCATAAACATCCCCATAAACATCCCCATAAACAATACTATGGAGAATGTTCAGCCACCCCTAACCCTTCCCTCAATTTTATTGTGCCAGTTTATTGTGCCAGATGTCATGCTAGAGTTCGGACGTTCAATCCCCCCAATCCCTCTGTGGTTCTCCAGTGGATTAGTTGTCGTCTGGTTGGGGTTAGTGTTAGCCACCGCCGAAGGACTCTACCGCCGCCGCCATCTTAACCCTGAGTTTAGCCGTAAAATCGTCCATATCGGCACCGGAAACGTCATCCTTATCGCCTGGGGATTAGGAATCCCGGCCTGGATTGGCATTATGGCGGCTATTGTCGCCGGGTTTGCGGCCTTATTATCCTACTGGCTACCGCTACTGCCGGGGGTCAATAGTATTGGTCGTCAAAGCCTGGGAACCTTCTTTTATGCCGTCAGTATTGGGGTTTTGATTGCCGCATTTTGGCAAACCTCCCCTTACTATACCGCTCTGGGAATCCTAATTATGACCTGGGGCGATGGCTGTGCGGCGTTAGTGGGAATGCGGTTTGGTCGTCATCGCTATCGTGTCTTGGGGATGACGAAAAGTGTCGAGGGAACCTCGGCCATGTTTGTGATTAGTTATCTCATCAGCCAGTTTGTGTTACTGGCCTCTGGAGCCAACTGGACGGAACTTATCTTAGTATCCTTGCTAGTAGCGATGGTTGCCACTCTCTTAGAATCCTTTTCAACCTTAGGGTTAGATAATTTGACGGTTCCTGTTGGTAGTGCAGCCTTAGCGTTTTATTTACAGTCTTCCTTGTTGTCTGGATGGTAATTCATCCAGAATAGTTTATCCTACTTTTTCTGGCAGGCAGGGGTTTTATGCTTGAACAAAAATCTGAAAAAAATGTTGTTTTGGTTCACGGAATTTTTCGTCAATCGAAAGT
>CAZXWM010000399.1:467-3525 GCA_964644215.1 uncultured Phormidium sp. | reverse complement strand
CGTTATAATCTTTGATTTAACGGCGGGAGTGTCAATAGCTATTGACGAGGCTGAGGCGGTCCATGAGTTCATCGGACATCTCAAAATTCGAGGTGACACTTTGCACATCGTCGAGATCTTCGAGAGCATCCATCATTTTAAGCAGCGATCGCGCCTGTTCGTGAGCCGTCACCTCTAAACTATTCCCCGGAAGCCAGCGTAACTCAGCTTGCGTCACCTCAAACCCAGCGGCTTCGAGATGATTACTGACTTGTTCTAGATCTTCGATAGCCGTGTAGACTTCCGCACCGGGAACCCCCTCATCAATCTCTAGGAGTTGATAACTTTCGGCGCCTGCTTCTAATGACGCTTCCAAAAGCTGATCTTCGTCTATCTCCCCCCTGAGGCTAATCACGCCCTTATGGGTAAACATCCAACTAACACAACCGGTTTCTCCGAGATTACCGCCATTTTTGCTAAAGGCGACTCGAATATCTGCTGCGGTACGATTGCGGTTATCGGTGAGGGCTTCGATTAAGACGGCGACGCCACCGGGGCCATAGCCCTCATAGCGGATGGCTTCATAGTCATCTTCGCCGCCGAGATGACCTGCTCCCTTGGCGATCGCGCGCTCGATATTATCATTAGGAATCCCCGCCGTCTTAGCTTTGGCCACGGCATTGCGCAATTGAAAATTCGCTTCAGGATCAGGGAGTCCCTGACGAGCGGCCACAATAATCTCGCGAGAAATCTGCGTAAAGACTTTGCTTTTAGCGGCATCAACGCGGGCTTTATGTCGTTTGATATTGGCCCACTTACTATGTCCAGCCATAATCCTCGAACGTTAACGTGCAATCGATCTAGGTTAATAAAAGAGTAACAGCCGCAGGACATAGGCGAGAACCGCCGCCGCACAGGCGATCGCCAACTGGCCCGGTAGCGGTTGCCAAGAATACTGCCAAACCAAGCGTCCTAATTCCCCCGAAGTCCCTTGACTCAGCAGTAAATAGAGCAATCCCACCAGATGCACCGTCAGCAAGCCTAACAGACAGCTTAGGGCCAACAGTTCCAGACGGCGACGTCGGTGAAACGCCAACCAACCACAAAGCCAAGCCCCCGGAATAAAGCCGAGAAGATAGCCAAAGGAGGGATGGGCTATATAGCTCAACCCTCCTCCTTGAGTAAAGACCGGGAACCAAGGGCTTAAGCCTAAACAGAGATAGGCAATTTGCGACAAGGCCCCAGCATTTTTGCCCCCGAGACAGCCCACGAGTAACACCGCTCCCACTTGGTAGGTGACTCCGAGGGAAATGGTGGAACTGGCGCGATCGCCCCAACTGGCTAAGGGATTGGCAAGGGAAGCCTCCACCATCGTACCGAGGATGGTGAGAAATAAGCCGATCACGGCCCAGAGTGCCTCAAGGGGTTTATTCAAGGGATCTCAACCTTTAGGACTGCTAGGACTGCGTTTTGTCGTCAGAGGGGCTGTCGGAGCTGTCGGTTTGCAGATCCGGGACGATACCAGGGCGTTCGGCATCTTCCCAACCGGGGGGACGTTTGGAGTTATACCAGGCGACGGAACCGCCAATGACGGCGGCAATAAATCCGACGACATACACCAGGGTAAACAGAGATAATCCCGATGATCCCGATGCACCGGCGACATCCATGAAAACGACACTATTCATAAGCCATTTTGCTCCCAAAAATTAGAGAATCACTGCGTTGGCGGGGTTACGCCCCCACTCATAGCAGAGTTAAGAATCAATCCTAGCAAGATTTTCACTCCTGATTCTCAAGGGTTTCTAATGCTTCAGGCATAACGATTTCCTTTTTGGGGGGGAGAATGGGGTCAGACTCAGAAGCCGAGGGGGTGGTTTCCCATTCAGAGACTGGGCTAGAGGAGGGGGGATCGAGTTCGTAGCGACGGCGGAAGTATTCCTCGGTTCCATAGTCTAGGGCGCGATCGCGGGGTTCGGCCTCTTGTTCTTCCTGGGATTCGCGAGGGACAGATCGCTGGGGAGAGTCTGAGGGGCGATCGCCCCAGGTGAGTTGCCAATCGTCTCCCGACTGGCGAGGTTCTGGAGTGGGGGGCGTTTCGGGTTGCGAGGGTTTGGCTTGGAGGGTAATCGTCCGCAGGGCTAAATTCGGCAAACTGGGGAATTCGGCGATCGCCACTCCCTGTAAGGCTTCAGCCGCAAACAGCCGCCAAACTCGGGCCGCTGTGCCACTACTGCCATAGGTGGGGGCGTTATTGTCGTTCCCGAGCCAAACCCCTACGGTTAATTGGGGTACATAGCCAATAAACCAGAGATCCCGAGAATTGTCTGAGGTTCCGGTTTTCCCGGCGACGGGGCGATCGAGTTGAGCCGGGCGACCGGTTCCTGAATCTACCACTTGGCGTAACATGGAGGTCATAATCGCGGCACTGTCGGGGTCGATCGCCTGTTGGGGGCGAATATCCTCTTGTGCATCAAAGAGAACCGTTCCATCGGCCGCCAGAACACGACGAATGCCTCGGCTGGGGTAATGTTGTCCCTGATTGGCCAGGGTTCCATAAGCCCCGGTCATCTCCAATAGGGTCACTTCAAACGCCCCTAACGCCAGAGGATAGACTTCTCCCAACTCCGACTCAATCCCCATCTTTTGGGCCACCTCCAGGGTGGGTTCAAAGCCGATATCCGCCAGCAGTTTCACCGCTACCACGTTAATTGACTGAGCCAAGGCATTTTGCAGCGTCACTTTCCCGGAATAGCCGCCGCCGTAGTTTTGGGGTTGATAGCCGGCAATACTGTAGGGAACATCGTCATAGACATCATGAGGAGAGAGGCCAGCGGCGATCGCCGTGGCGTAGATAATCCCCTTAAAGGTAGACCCCGGTTGACGTAGAGCCTGAGTTGCGCGGTTAAACTGACTCTGCTCAAAGCCCGTTCCTCCCACCAGAGCGCGGATTTCCCCATTGCGAGGGTCGATGGCGACCAAGGCTCCCTCAGAAAAACCTTCTTGGATGCCATATCGGGCCACTCCTTGGCGGACAACCTCTTGGGCGAGTTCTTGTAATTGAGGATCGAGGCTGGTT
>CAZXWM010000399.1:0-457 GCA_964644215.1 uncultured Phormidium sp. | reverse complement strand
CTTTTTCAATTTCCTCATCACTGACGTAGTTGGGCAGTTCTTGCTGGATATAGCTGGTGAAATAGGGGAGCCGAACTTGGAGGCGTTTGGGAAGTCGTAGATTGAGATCAATGGGTTGGGCGATCGCTTCGTTGGCCTGCGTTTCACTGATATAGCCCACCTCCGCCATGCGCCGCAAGACTGTGTTACGCCGTTGCCGAGCCAACTCAGGCGAGACTTGGGGAGAATAGTCACTGGGAGCGGCGGGAAGTCCGGCCAGTAGCGCCATTTCCGGCAAAGTTAGCTCCTGGGGAGATTTGGCGAAATAGACCCAAGCTGCATCGGTGACGCCATAGGCCCCGGACCCGAGATAAACCAGATTGAGATATTTCTGAAGAATCTCCTCTTTGCTCGTGGTGCGTTCGATTTCTTGGGCCAGACGGGCTTCTCGCAGTTTCCGTGTTAGAGTCACCTCCTG
>CAZXWM010000398.1:669-3538 GCA_964644215.1 uncultured Phormidium sp. | reverse complement strand
GTGACCCACAAATCACCCCCGTCTATATCGGTGGAAATGGCTCTCAATTACTGAACTGGTTAGCAGAGGATGGTCGATTCACTCCTGACTCGGAAATTAATGCGCTTTTAAGCAAGATGTTATGTGAAGGCTCTCAGTTTAAGGATACTGAGGAGCCAACGCGCCTGAGCCAACGTCCCAAGGATGAGGTAGCCTGTGGTCTAGTCCTCAGTCAAAGTAAGCTGAAGGGATTAGAGCGAGAAACGGAAGACCTCCTCATTGCCGGAGAAGATTGTGAAATCAATGGTCGGCGTATCCAGTTTAATGAACGGTTAGACCTTGGGGAAGAAAACGTCAGTCAATTTGAAGTTCCTGAACTCGAACAACTGGCGTTATTTGTCAATTCTTTCCAGCGAGCTATCCAAACCTTACGGATTGAGGGGATTCAACCCTTGGCGGACTATACCATCACCGATGACTATGAGGAGCAACTGGAGAAAAATGGTCGGTTGTGGCGTGAGGTGCAACGGGAACTGACTGCTATGCTGCTGACCATGAAGGCAGAGTCTCCTGATGATATTCGGGTTGAACCGCCCTTTATCCTGGCCGTGAAAGCCCTCTTGCGAGTGTTGGGTCGGCGCTGGGCCAGCTAAACCCCATCCATCATCCGGTCTCTGAAACCCCCACCGTATAATGGGATACCAGCAGCTTTCAGACCTTATCCTTGCCGATGACCTTCACGTTTCTGCGCCGCCATCGTCGTTTTCTCCTCTATAGCCTCGGTCGCCTGGGACTGATTTCCCTCACCGCCTTGGGAATCGCCAGCATCTTCAACTGGACCAATCATCGCAACTATTGGCAGGGAACCATCTTTTCGGTGCAGACGGTGGATTTCAACCTCTTAACCCATACCCTACCCAGCAAACTCTCCTATCTCCTGATTGAGGAGGAAACTGAAGAAATCCAAAGAACTCTGGAGAGTCACTATGGATTTTTTGGCTTAGTGATCACCGATTGTCGCCGCGAGACTCCCAACTGTCCTGAGCAAACCATCACCCATGCGGCCCCAGCTACCTCGTCTATGACCCCCTCGCCAACCGTGGAGGATTTGGCAGAGGCTCCCTTCGATATCTTGCGCGATCCTCCTCCTCGCTTCGCAGAGTGGTTCTATGAAAGTTCCCGCGATCGCCACCCCGTCGCCACCGGACAAACCAACCCCGGAGACATCATCGGACGAGTCTATTATCTACGAGGAACACCCCCACAATTCCTGCAAGACTACTGGGGTTGGCTGCGCAATCCCACCAACCTAGAAGGGTCAAGATTGATCTACTTTGTCACCACCCTATTCTTCTTAGTCGGTGGGGGCATGACTTGGGTGATTATTGAGCTAATCTTATACTCCCAACGCAAGCGACGCCAAGAACTCGAAGCCGATGCCCAATCTCTCAAACAACAACTTCAACAGGAACTTGAGAAAATCCCGCAACTCTTAGAAGAACGGGAAAGCGTCCGCTCAGAACTCAATACCTATCGCCAACAACAGCAGCAGTTAACCCAAAAATTGCAAGCCTCGATCGCCGACTATGAGCAACAATTAAAAGAGTTGCAAGACCAAGAACAGGAGCGCCACCAGACCCTAGAAAACTTAGAATCTGACCTCAAGTCCGCCGTAGAATCCCAAACCGAGGCTCAGGAGCTGATTGAAGAACGAGAACGTAAAATTGCCCAACTCAAACACTATCAACAGGAGCAAGAACGCAAACGTCAAGAACGAACTCAGGTTTTAGAAAAACTACGGCATGACTTAGAACTGACCCAACAGAGCGCTTTAGAAGCCCAAGCAGAAACAGAAACACTGAATCAGGTGATTGCTGAATTAACCCGCGATCGCGACCTCGCCCAAGAGCAATATCAAAACCTCCAAACCAAACTCTCCCAACAGCTCGATAATAGCACCCTCAAACAAGCCCTAGACTCCTCCCGCAAAGAATTACAACAGAGTCAACAGCAAGCCAAAAAGCGAGAACTGCAACTTTTACAAGAAAACTCAAAACTCAAAAAAGACATTGATGACTATATTGAATATAACGAAACTTTTGAAACCCTAGCGGTTGAGCAAAGTGAAGTGTTAAGGCAAGAAAAAGAAACCCTCAATCTTGAAATCGAACAACTCCAACATAAAATCGCCTTGCTTGAGGAAGATATTCACAATTATTATGGCAACAAACTTCACCTAGAATCGAGAATTGAACAGCTTACAAAATTTGAAGAAGCCATTAAATCCATTCAAAATGACGAAACCAATAATGATGAAAGTGAGACCATTATTCATCGAATCATATTTTCTGAAATGCCCCAAGTCTCAGGAAAAGATGTCATCAAATGTCTCACAAAACTCGGATTCACCCATAAACATACCACCGGAAGTCACGCCCGCCTAGAGAAAACCGATACCCGCTTCTGCACCGTTCCCCTTCATTCCCAACCCCTGCCCTTGGGAACCCTAAGAAATATTCTCATTAACGCTGGCGTCACCGTCGAAGATCTCAAAGAGAAACTCTAACCCTCTCGAACTCGCCCCCAGCCAACCCCAAACAATTGTCAGGAAATCCCCAATGGGGTCAAAGAACCCCCCCCATGCACCGTATGATATTTGGGGTGCATGAAGCCCGTGGCGACTCACACTCAATCGCCCTGTCGTTACTAGAGAAACAATCGTATGTTTGTATCTGACACCAGCATCGAGTCCATTGAAGCCTGGGAAATCCTCGACTCCCGAGGACGGCCCACCGTAGAAGCCGAAGTTCGCCTCGCCAATGGAGCCATCGGCGTAGCCAAAGTCCCCAGTGGCGCATCCACCGGAACCTTTGAAGCCCACGAACTCCGC
>CAZXWM010000398.1:0-659 GCA_964644215.1 uncultured Phormidium sp. | reverse complement strand
CGGTGACCCCCACCGCTACAACGGCAAAGGAGTCCTCAAAGCCGTAGAAAACGTCATCGACAAAATCGCCCTCGAACTCGTCGGTAAAGTCGACGCCCTCAACCAGCTCGAAGTCGACAGCGTCATGCTCTATCGCGACGGGTCCGACAACAAAGCCAACCTCGGCGCCAACGCCATCCTCGCCGTCTCCCTCGCCAACGCTCACGCCTGCGCCAGCGCCCTAGAATTGCCCCTCTACCGCTACCTCGGCGGTCCCCTGGCCAACCTGCTCCCCGTTCCCATGATGAACGTCATCAACGGCGGAGAACACGCCGCCAACAACATCGACTTTCAGGAATACATGATTGTCCCCGTGGGCGCACCCTCGTTTAAAGAAGCCCTGCGTTGGGGTTCAGAAGTCTTCGCCTCCCTCAGCAAAGTCCTCGACGAAAAAGGCCTCCTCACCGGCGTTGGCGACGAAGGCGGATTTGCTCCCAACCTCGAATCCAACACCGCCGCCGCCGAACTCCTCGTCGATGCCATCCAACGGGCCGGCTATACCCCCGGCGAACAAGTCGCCCTCGCCCTCGACGTCGCCGCCAGTGAGTTCTATAGCGACGGCCAATACAGCTACGACGGGGCCAGCCGTTCCCCCGCCGAACTCATCGACTACCTGGCCG
>CAZXWM010000397.1:0-3565 GCA_964644215.1 uncultured Phormidium sp. | reverse complement strand
CACTGAGAAGCCCGCGCTCTATGCGTGACGCATGAGCGTCGGGAGTATGTCACTCGTTTCTTGATTCGTTTGTACGTTTCGTTTGTAAGCAACGTTGTAGGTAAATCCGTAACCTGTGCCTGACATGACCAACTTAAACTGGCAGCCCTCAGAGTATGAGTGGGTTGACCAAGTCCGACAACTCCTCCTTGATTTAGCTCGCTCCTGTTTGGGGGATGTTCCGAAACTGCCGATGCACTTGGCTCAGAAGGCTCGGCCAACGGCTGAACACGCCACTCGGTTGTTAGATTCGGCCCGCGATCGCGGTTTAGCGGAACCTCAGTGGCAACAAATCCAGGAACTAGCTTGGGTGGCTGATGTGCGTAAGTTATTCTTGGAACTCGCTCAGGTCTATTTGTCGGATTTACCCCAACTCCCGGAGAATCTCTCGGCCCGCAGCTTAAGTCTCTCGGAACGAGCGCAACGCTTGTTAGACCATCCCACGGCGGAGGATTTTCACCCCCAAGCGACACCCCCCGGCCCGGAAAAAACGGGAACCGGGACTGCCGCCACGACGGTGGAGATGGAGAATCCGGGGGAGTTATTACGTCACTTGAAACAGTCGCTGCGACAACAGCGTAACACCAGTTCTAAGGCGGATGCGGCGGAGTGGCAACAGCTATTGAATCTTTTGGATTTGGCCGAAAGTCTCTACCAGCGTTTGAAGGAGTAGGGTGGCCCTGATGGTGCTGTTAGACCGCTTTGATGTTCTTTAATTGTGATGAACCCATGATGGCGTTTCCTGTTTGGTCGCGGTTTGGCTGGGGGTTGGGCGCGATCGCTGTGCTACTAGGTCCTCAAGCTGCGATGGCTCAGTCTCCGGCTGAATCGATGCAGGCGTTTGAGGCACTTTGTCAACAGCAACCCCTCGGTGGCGAGGGCCAACAGACCCTCGATGTCCTCTTGGAGTTAGCCGACAGCGACGACTGTGCGATCGCTGCTCGGGTTCTGGCGAAAACCAACGACCTCAATTTAAGTGTGCAAGAGTTATCAGATCTCTCTCCCCTGAGTAGCCTGGCTCACCTGACCCGTTTAGACCTGAGTATCAACCAAATCTCAGACATTTCTCCCCTGGCGGAGTTCAGCCGCCTGGAGACGTTATTGTTGTCGGGAAACCAAATTCAGGATGTCTCGCCGCTGGGGGAGTTAGATCTACAACAACTGAATCTGGATGATAATCAGATTTCCGATCTGTCGCCTCTACGGAATAAAACCAGTCTCACCATCTTCACGGCTCGGGATAATGAGATTGAGGATTTAACGCCTCTACAGGATTTTCCCGTGGTGACGTCTTTATTTTTGGAAGCAAATCGCATTGAGGATCTTTCCCCCCTGGCCAATCTTCCTAGCTTGGAGGGGGCCGATCTCAGCCGCAATCAGATTCGCGATCTCCGTCCCCTGATGGCCATGGACAATCTCGTTTGGCTTGCTCTGAGTGATAATCGCATCAGCGATATCTCTCCTTTGGCGGAACTCCCCGAGTTGGTTGAGTTGGATTTAAGTGGAAACCAGATTCGTGATCTGCGCCCCCTGCGTGGGATGTCGAATGTCAATGAGTTATTTCTCGCTCGCAACCAAATCACCGATGTGTCTCCCCTAGCAAACCTGACCCAATTGATGGCTTTGTTCTTGGAGGGGAATCAGATCGTGGATATTACGCCTCTGGCTAACTTACAAAATCTCAGCCGGCTGACGCTGATGGACAACCCCATTGATAACCCCACCTGTCCCATTGAGCCTGAACGGGCCTGTCGTTTCTAGGAGTCTCAATATGGGGTCTGGGGCCAGATAGACTGTGGGAAAAAATTTTTCGGGACCCTCTTGCGATCGCCAGCGAACTTGCTATAATGGTTAAGTCGAAAAAACACGGCGGGCGTAGCCAAGTGGTTAAGGCAGTGGATTGTGGTTCCACCATTCGTGGGTTCGAGTCCCATCGTCCGCCCTCTAAAAAGCCGCTAATCCCTGAGATTAGCGGCTTTTTGGCTTTGAGATGGGACAAACGGGCCGGTACGTCTCCTAAGCTGACTGCTCGGCCACTTCTTTTGAGTCTTTCGCAGCTCCCTGGGTTCCCAATTGAATGAGCTCAATTTTATAGCCGGTGGGGTCTTCGACAAAAGCAATGACCGTTGACCCATGTTTCATCGGACCGGGTTCACGCACCACCTTTCCCCCCCGTTCCCGGATGGCGTCACAGGTTTGATAGATATCATCGACTCCCAAAGCGATGTGGCCATAGCCATCACCAAGATCATAGCTGTCCACACCCCAGTTATAGGTCAATTCAATCACACTATGGTCGGCTTCATCGCCGTAGCCAACGAAGGCGAGGGTAAACTCGCCGCCGGGGTAGTCTTTCTGACGGAGTAAGGTCATCCCTAATACGTCACAGTAGAAGTTAAGGGACTCCTCTAAGTTGCCAACACGTAGCATGGTGTGTAGTAGTCGCATAGATACTCCATTGAGTGATTCTGTCTTTCAGCCTAACGCAATCCTCGACCGGATTACCACAGATATTTAGGAGCGTCAATAGTGACAATTGTTGGGGCCGATGCTAGGCTGAAGGAGTTTATATCTATCAATTTTTCCGCTGACAGGTATCCCCGCTTCAAGGAGAAACGATCAGTTGCCGGTTATGGCAACCGGCAACACCACTCCTGGGGCTGCGGTTGTGTCCTGCTATAATCAGGGCGACGCTTTAACGTTTCTATAGTTTAGAGATTACCAGTATGAACACTTTAGTCAATAGTCTAAATAAGGTGTTTATTATTGCGTATAAAGAATCCACTGAACAGTTAGAAGTTTATCTTAAAGAAGAAGGGTTTGATTGTGAGGTCTTACGTCAAGAAAACAAACCCGAATATCAAGAGTTCTCGCCTAGTTATCGTTGTCTTTTGAACCATCGCCGAGCTTGGCAAAAGGCGGCGGAGAGTCCGCAACCGAGTCTGATTATTGAGGCAGATTTTGTGCCTGTGAAGGATTTTGGACAGCTTCCGTTGCCATTTAGGAAAGAGAGTGAGAAGATTGGGATCTCTTGGATCTATACTTGTGCGCCCCAAGTTTATTGGGTGTCGGACGAAGGATATGCTCAAGGGTTTTCAACGTCAATGGTTGCTTACATTATTAGCCCTAAAGCTGCATCATCTTTAATAGAGTTTGCTGATAAGGTTGAGCAAGAAACCGGTGGTAAGGTTTATTCAACCTGGGATTCTCAGATTGATACCGTGTTGCGATCGCGCCAGTTCAAAAACTTTATTCCCTTCCGAAATTACGGAGAACATGGTGGAATCCCTAACCCGGAACATCGGCAAAATGGGTTAAGTCCCGGCCATCAGGCGGATGTTTTGTGGGGAGACATAGCTTGGACTCCTCTTTATGCCAAAGAGTATAATGTGACCCAAATGCGAATCAAAGCACGAGTCAAGGGAATTCTTCGCTTACTGAAAGGAAATTTTTTGCGACGCAAAACATTTCAAAATAGCAGTGTTCCCTGGCGACTACTACGGTTTAGTGTGCGTCGTCAGCTAAC
>CAZXWM010000396.1:0-3575 GCA_964644215.1 uncultured Phormidium sp. | reverse complement strand
GGTCGCGTTTTCAGACGTTACAGGAAATTAAATCCGAACGGGATGCAGTCCAGGCCAAAGCCACACGCCTGGCCCAACGCTTGCGGGAACTCGGAGTTGATCCCGATGAACTCTAACATCACTATCTGACCTCTGACTCATCACGGTGAGTCTGTCCCTCGCCGACCGTCCGCAATGACAGTTTGTTCCCTAATCCTTGCCGTCATTTATTTACCATTTCTTTACATTGTAACATATTATGAAGTTACGTAATATCAATGAAACTCAAGCTGAATAAGGGTTTCAGGCGATTTTAGACGTTTCTTAGATATATTTCTAAATATAATCTTCACATTTAACTGGTCTAATCACAGATGAAAGTTCAATACCGGTTGCCAACCCTATAACAGGCGACCTAATAAATCCGCCCCAGAGTTTAGCGGGCGAGAGTTTAAATCGGCTCCGTCTTCCATAAAGAGCCAGCTTTTTGAAAACGTTTATCCAACAGGCTTGTTATGCTCAGCCCGAAATTAAGTTCGGGCTTATTTTTTTTGCCCTGTCCTCCTGAAGTCGTACTTAATTTTATGATTCTTATAAGATTTTGTATTTTTAGGGCTGGAAAATTTATATTGCTCAAGAATTGCAGCATTTTCAATTTGATTGCGAAATAAGTCAAGCATTTCAACTACCTGTGTATGAAGTTCAACATAATCTTTTCCTTCAAGGGTTAAGTATTCACCATGAGCAATTTCATTCCGGGATTTCAAAAGTTTTTCATCAATTAGTTTTTCCTTGCTAGAATAGGGAGGCGGAAATTCTAACCCCAAGCTCAATATTATTTCCTTGAAGACTGCTGAAGATAAATTTGAGGATGTGGAAATACCGTCTTTAGGTAGCTTAGCTCTTTGAGATAACTCGGAGACAAAAAAATCACAAACTGGAATATAAACTGAGGCTTTGTTAGTTTCTTTAGAGGCTTTCAGTTTATCCTTCATCGCCAAGGCTAAAAAATTCTGAGACAGTTCGCTATATTTGAGCTTTTGCACCCGAACATATTCAAGATAAGCATTCGCTGCACACTTTACAAATCCTTCCCAATGAGAATATAGAAGACAAACTGCACTACGTACAAAAACCCGATGCCGAGAAGGGGAAACATTGCGGATTTCAACTAGCGATTTGATTTGTGATAGTTCCTTTTTTCGCCAGGCTAAATCCTTAGATAATTTATCACTTAGGTTTTCCGGCGTTCTGATGCTCATTGAGGAGAGAAAACCTCGCGCCCTAATTTAATAAGATGGGGCAAACGTCGAGTTGCATTAACTCCTGCACCTGACCACTTTTGATATATCTCATGAGTCCAAATTGATTTTATTTTATTGCTCACCTGAGAGGCGTGAATCGGATTCTGATAATGATAGCCAATTCCCAAGGCAACAACTTCATAGGCAGACAGCAAAAATCCTCCTAAGAATCGATCATCTTCAGGTCTATATCGTTTAAAACTATTCTCTCCTAAAGTTTGATTGAGCAGGTTAAATGTGACATCAAAGGCCTGTTCGATTTTCTGGGAATCCCAATTTGGATCATTTGCCTTATCTCGTACACTGGAGGTCAAAAAATCACTGACATCTCCCTTCAAAGTAGGAAGTTCTTGTTCATCTTTATCAAAAAGCAACATAAATCGTAAGACTAGCTCCATGTCATACTGCTCTTCATAGAGGCGATCGCTCAAAGCAATGCAGTTCTTAAATGCTGAGCGGTCCGCGAGAGAACGCATCAAATCATATAACTCTTTATTTAGCATTAATACGATGCAATTCCTAACCTCCTGAGGTGTCGCAATCGAGCCTCCTGTATTGAGTCGCTGAAACAACTCATACTTGACCATGCGATCGCCCTCTTTTTCAACAATATTAACAGTTATTTTAGCCCGCTTTATCAGCAAGCGTTGTGCCATTGTTAACGAGTTTTCTGTATCCGTTTTATCATTCCATTTTTTACCTTTCAAAGACGGCAAATAAACAGTTTCTTGTAGCTCAAAAAAACCTGTCTGGTCTTCATGTTACCGCTTACTTTTACCATGATCACTCCCCAGAACTCCAACAAACTCATAAATTGTAGAAAGTTGTTGTAGCCCATCTACTACATCCCAAACTCCATCTTCCCTTTGATTAACAAAAATAGGAGGGATTGGAATTCCTATAATAATTGACTCAATAAAGGTTGATTTTTGATACTTTGTCCAGCGAAAGAAGCGCTGAAAATCAGGATGAATTTCAAGTTCATTACTCTGGTACAGATTGATTAGCTCTCCAATGGACATCGAGTAGCTATCAGTTTTTATTTCTTTTCTGGTTTTGTCAATTTCTTCTTGGAGAGACATAGAAACTTACTTAATAATATAGAAACCTGACAAATTTTAAACCCATACAGGTAGCAGGAAAACCGACTCCCAGACTATAAACAGCCCAGCGTCAGAATGTCAAGTTTCGCTAACGAACCTCCTGCACCTCAATCTCCCGTTCCAGAGACACGATGACCTCATTATCCCGGCGTAATTCATACTCCCCACGCCAAGTTCCCGGCAAAATTGGCCGCTGGGTCGTATTGCGTTTACCCACACCGTTATACCAATTCAGATTCGATTGGTCTGCGGTCTGTTCATAGTCCGTAATCACCGTTCCCTCAGGGTCAAAGAGTCGGAAATGTTCCACATCCCCTTCTAAAATCCCATAGCCATGCACCCAGAAATAGATTAAGGGAATATCTTGAGAGAGTGTGATATCCGTGAAATCACCCCGCCAGAGACGGTCGAGAGAGAGGTCTTCAGCGGCAAAACCGGCACTTAAAATGCCCGTCGGTTCGTAGCCGAGAGGGTCTTCCCAGAGAGGACGACGTTCTAAATTACACCCCGTCTCATCAGTTACACCAACAAAGGGGTCGATGACCTCGCCTTGATAACGAACCGTAATATGGACATGGGGAAAAGTGGTTTTCCCAGAGAGGCCCACTAACCCCAAGGTCTCACCCTGGGCCACCTGCTGGCCAGATTCGACAACAATACTATTTTGCTTAAGATGACAATATTGAGTTTCCCAGCCATCGCCATGGTCCATGACTAAACCATTGCCACATTCGCGACCTTGTTCCTCAACGGCGGCGATATCCTCAGCGTTTCTCAGGCGGCGGTCTGGTTCGCCATCCCGTAAGCGTAAGACCGTTCCCTCGGCGGCGGCGATGACGGCCACTCCCTCGTTCATGGCCACTTCGTTGGGAATGGCGAAATCCGTCCCCTTATGTGTGTCATAGGTTTGGCGACCACAGGCGAAGTCTTCGGCGTTGTCGCTGGGGTCTCGGTCAACATAAAGAAGGGTAAAACAGTCTTCGCCAAGGGTGCAATCAATGGGAGGACTCAATTGAACCCAGTCAGGGTTGGGAGATGTGACCACCTCATGGGGGGCCGTTTCGTCTTGGTGGATAGACTCAGGAGAGTCGCTGGTTTGACTATTGGTTTGACAGGCGGTGGCTACCAGAATACTGGTGAGAAGGGAGAGGGGGAGGATGCCTCTGGCGCCCAGTCCTCCCGGTTGGAA
>CAZXWM010000395.1:0-3589 GCA_964644215.1 uncultured Phormidium sp. | reverse complement strand
CTCCCCCAGCGTTAATATATAGCAAGCATTTCGAAAAATGACTGTAGGGGCGAACCCTTGTGGTCGCCCTCCCCCAGCTTATTTTACTCGATGAGTTGGGGGGCGATCGCATTTTGAGCCACAATCACCCCCTGGCGTTCAAAGAGAATGACACCGATTTCTAGGTCGGTGTTCGCATATTTTTGTACGTAGTTTTTGGAGTTCTGGCTGATGCGATCGCACAAATCCTTAAACACAGTTTCAGCTAAGTTTTCCTGCTCTAAAAACTGATAAGCCTCAGCCATCGTTCGACAATCTAAAACCTCACGAATTAGCTTGACATCATCAGTATAATGTGCTAACATTGCGGCGAGAATTTCCAATTTCCCATCTGCAATATGGCTAGATGTATTAAAAATCTTGCCCGCCAATTTCACGAGTTTTCCATGATAGCCCAGAAGCAACACCGAACGCACCTCATGCAGTCCAGCTTCGACGAGTAACGCCCCCAACCAATTGCCCACTTGCACAATTCTTGTCTCAGGAAGGTTCAATCGTTCAGCAACTTGTAAGCCATTGCTACCAATGCAAAATACCAGGTTTTTTTCCGAGGAACTTTTGTCCTGAAGTTGAGTTTTGGCCGTTTCCAAACTTTCAACCGCCGTATGAGGTTGAGCAATGCCATGAGTTCCCAGCAGAGATAACCCCTCTAAAACTCCAAAGGCTTCGTTAGAGGTTCGTTTCGCAAGCTGTCGTCCTTCGGGGAGAATAATCGCCACGCGCAGGGTTTTTCCTGGGGGAATGAACTCCAGGAGATTAGCTTGGGCTAAACGACGCGCATATTGATAAATTGCCGCTTGTCCTTCCTGCGTTCTGCCAATTCCTTCACCCCCAACTAAGCAGAGAGATTCACCGCAAAAAGGGTCTAGGCTAACATCAGCCCAAATGGGAGTATTTCGGGTTAAATCGAGGTTTGCACCGGGGTCACTGCGGGAGATAGCTAAGGCGCGATTGTGGTCGAGACAGGCGACTTGTTCGATGGGGATTTCGGCGTCATCGGGGAGGAGGTTGAGTTGGACGGTTTGAGGAGACTGGCGCTGTTGTAGGTGTAGTAAGGCGGCTTTGGCGGCGGCGATGGCGAATACTGGGAGGGTGTAACCGGAGTTTTGCATGAGGTGTAGTCAGATAACAGGAGGAAATTATAGGGTCTTTCGGATTGAAGCCAGATTGAACGCCTGTAGGGGTGAAAAATTTTTATCCTCTACGATTTATAGACAAGGTAAACCATTTTACGGGATTTTTAGAAGACCCTAAAAACATACTTTTCAGACCATCACTCTAATTGAACAAATCTTCTAGGTTTTGTCGTCCATGCACAATTCTTAAAATTTCAACGGTTTCCTCATTGATTCTGTAGAAAACAATGTAGCCATCCAGGAGTATTCCCCGTAAATGCGGAAGCAATTGTTCATAACTTTTGCCCAAATAAGGAAACTGGGTTAAAGACTTACATTTACGGTTGAAATTTCTAAAAAATTGTTCTCCTGCACTGATGTTTTTGTCAAAAAAGTAGTCAGAGATTTTATTTAAGTCACGAGTAGCAGAAGGCGAAATTCGATACTGACTCACTTAGGCTATCCTCTATTTCGCTGTTGAAATCGTTGCAAAATCTCTAAAACAACCGTTTCACCATCAACTGCTTCACCCCGGTCTAACTCTAGGGCCGCAATGTCCAGCTTGTCACGAGTTTCAGTAAGCCAATCTTGATAGTCAGTTTGTAGTTTTTCTAGCAAACGAAAGGCGACGGTTACTACTTCATCGGGGTTCGTGAAATTCCCCTGAGCCAACTGGTTGGCGATAAATTGCTCTTGTTGCTTGTTTAAAGTAATTTCCATGATGGTCTCCGACAATGACGGTGTTCTATGAGTTTATCAACGTGAAAGGCTCAAGGTTAAGGAGATGGAGGACGAAAAACATGATGATGTTGACTATTATATAACCGCGATCGCCCCTCCGTCGTGGCCCCTAACGCCGGACTCACGACATATAACACCGTCCGTTTTAAGCCAAACCTCTCCGTCATCGCGGCCATATCCGCCACCGTACCCAGTTCCACCAACTCATCCTCCCAACCCAGGCGATAACACAAGGCCATCGGCGTATCCGCAGGATAATGTTGCAAAAGCTGACCTTGGGCCTTGCCAATCTGACCCGCACTGAGATAAAGACACAGAGAAGCGCGATGACGGGCCAAACTGGCTAAATCCTCACGACTGGGAACCTGGGTGCGTCCCTGAGTGCGGGTGAGGATGATAGTTTGTACTAAATTGGGAACGGTCAGTTCTGTTTGCAAGCGGGCCGCCGCTGCTTGGAAGGCGCTAACTCCAGGAACAATCTCGAAGGAAATTTTGTTGTCTAATAAATAAACCAGCAACTCATGAACCGCGCCATAGAGACTGGGGTCGCCATCTTGCAGTCGTACCACCGTTTTACCGGCCTTGACATGGTTCAGCAGCCGAGACACCCAAACCTCTAACGTCTCCCCCCGAGTGTCGATGCGTTCACTATCGGGCCGACAATGCTGCAACATAGCCGGGGGAACGAGAGACCCGGTGTAAAACACCACATCGGCTTGAGCGAGGCGTTGTTGTCCCCGCAGGGTAATCAGTTCAGGGTCTCCGGGACCGGCACCGATGATGGTGACTTGAGCAGCAGTCGACATGGGACAGTTGAGGAATAGGGGCCTCTCTAAGTATTCATGAATCTGCTTGATTTTAGCAAATTCTCAACTCAAACTAAAATAAATTTACTAAAATAGGGAGGACAATTCTAAAATTGTCCTCCCCGGAAATGCACCTGAGATAATTTGTTGTTGCGATCGCCATTATCTGTACCGAAACAGCCTCCTGTTACGATTTCAAACCCACTAGCGACCACATCAGATCCACCGCAAGAATATCAGTCACGGATTTTAACACTTGCCGAGATTCTTGCTGGTAGATTTCATGGGCGCAACGCTTACGGTCATCCTGTGTCACGTTGTCGTTATTAAGGTTAACAACCTTTTGCTTATCCATGGAGATCGCCTTTGAAGTGGTCTATACTCTCTATTACTAGGATGACAGTTTTGATCAGGATTGTTGCGATCGCCATAGGACAGAGATGCGATCGTCATCAACCTCATTTGCGATCGCGATCGCTCCCGATCCCACGGCCCCCCAAAACGGCGATCGCCACCCCAGTCAAAACCACGACTCCTCCTAAAAACACCTCTGATCCCGGCACTTCCCCAAACAGCAAAAATCCCAACAAACTCGCCGAAATGGGTTCAAATAAAACCGCCAACGTCACCCAAGTCGGAGACAGCCAACGCAAGGCCCAATTGAGGCTTGTATGTCCCAATAACTGAGGAAACAGCCCCATCAGCAACAAATAGCCGTAAAACAGCGGCGGATAGCCCCCATAGCCTTCCCCCAGAAGCCAGGGAAGCGGTAATAACACCAACGCCGCCACCGTATAAGTAATCGTCACATAACTCCCCAAATCCAGCCCCTGCTGCTGAACCTTGCGCCCCAGTAGCAGATGAATACTGACAATCCAAGCCCCCAAC
>CAZXWM010000394.1:1210-3600 GCA_964644215.1 uncultured Phormidium sp. | reverse complement strand
ATGTTTCGGGCATTCCAGCCCTTACTTATCCTCTAAACGATTCGCACTCTGTTTTCGATTCTAGATCGGTCATCCGAGTTTGACAAACCTAGAGAAACGGGGGTTTGATAGCAGTCGCCGCCTGAATTGGGAACCCCGCCGTTATCCCTCAACCCGTCACCCTTGAGCGGGATTTTGGCTCACATTTGCCAGAATTGCGAAAAATTCTTTAAGCTAGAAACGGTATAACTTTGAAACCACTAGCCATTGAGGAGTTTTTAACTATGGTCCGCACCCCCTCGACGATGCTCGATCTCGGCACCGTTGCCCCGCCGTTTGCCCTTCCTGATACCGTTTCAGGGGAAACCATCACCTTAGACCACTTTAGCGGCAAGAAAGCCCTGTTGGTGATTTTCCTCTGCGCCCATTGTCCTTTCGTCAAACACGTGCAAGAGGAATTGGCTAAACTTGGCCAAGACTATGTTGAACAAGGATTAGGGATTGTGGCGATTAGTGCTAATGATGTCTCAACCCATCCTGATGACGCACCGGAACATCTTAAGCAGATGGCCCTGGATTTAGGGTTTAACTTCCCTGTCTGTTACGACGAAACTCAAGCGGTGGCTAAAGCTTACACCGCCGCCTGTACGCCGGACTTCTTCTTGTTTGGGGGCGATCGCCAACTCGTTTATCGCGGCCAACTCGATGATAGTCGCCCCGGTAATGATAAACCCATTAACGGTAAGGATTTACGGGCCGCCATTGAACAAATACTGGCCGGAACTCCAGTTTCTCCAGAGCAAAAACCCAGCATCGGCTGTAACATTAAATGGACTCCTGGACAGGAACCGGAGTATTTTAAGAATTAGGGAATAGGGAACAGGGAACAGGGAACAGGGAACAGGCAAAACGCTAAGGAGTCATGGTTATGGGACGTAAGGCGAAACTCAAACAGCAACGTCGCCAACAACGGGCGAACTCAGATCATCAAAACAACGACCAACACCCGACCTATAAAGACACGGATTTCGTCGAAGAACTGCAACAACAGGGATATCCGAGTTTGGGGGGCGATCGCGCTCCCGATATCCCCCCGCCTCGCGGAAATTCCTAAGTCTCAAACAACTGTTCAACCCAAAATAAAGGGTTAATTCAAGGGCAGAAAAATCGTCAACACTTCTCCCTGTTGCGGTCGGTTGCGGACAATGAGTTTGCCTCCTAATGCCTGAAATAGATTCTTGGTTGCCGAAAGATTTAGGCTAAGATTGCCCGTTTCTGGTTGAAAGTTCAGCAATTGCCCAATCGATTTAAATGAGGGCGTGGGCTGAACTTTATGTTGATGATTAGAGTCTGAATTGGCTTTAAGTTGCAGTTTTAATTGATGTCCAGCGGGCATCACTTTTACCTGAATATGACTCCCCAAGGGAAGACGACTGGAAAAATGATCGATCGCCCCTGTTAAAACCCGATCCAATAAATTGGGATCACTGACAACCTGGGGCATCTGTTGTGGTAATAAAACATCTAACGTCAAACTGCGACGACTGGCTTGTTTTTGCCAGCGGGGGATGCAGGTATCCACCACATCCGCCAATGATGTAGCTGTTAAGTGCATCGGCGATCGCGATCGCTCCCCCGTTTCCAACTCCACCGCCTTGAAAATCAACTCAAAGCGACCAATTTGTTCACTACATTCGCGATCAATCGACTCCAACCAAGGACGAACCCCATCGGGGATATCTTTGCGCTTCAAAATGAGCTTGATGAGGGTGCGAATCGTACTCAATGGGGTACGCACCTCATGGGCGATCGCCTGCAACAACTCCACATCCGGGGCTTGAGACGCATTAGAATTAAAAGGAGAATTAAAAGGCGTTTCAAACAACGCTTTCGAGGGAACATCCACCCGAAAATTCGTCCGAAACGAGGCCCAATTTCCCCTCGTTGAAGCCTGAGTCGAGGAGGGTTCAGAACCGCCTGCATGAGCCGTGGCCGTATAGAACAGAGCTTGTCCGAACTGCATCACCGTTTTATAGTGAGGTTCGACGGGCCGATAGTGACGCCATTGTTGCTCAATCTCAGCCATCGCCTCCGTTCCGTCGAGGCGATCGCGGAGTAATTGCCAGGCCGCCGCCACCACCTCAGGGTCAAACGAGTATTGAAACAGAGGACTACCCCGCTCATCCCAACCGCGCACCATAACCAGGCTAAACCGGGCTGTAAGGGTCAAACAAAACTGTTCATGAGTCAAAGGGTCATTCGCCGGCAACAACAGCCCTGCTGAGGCAGTAGAGGCGGTCTCCGTCCCCGACGCATCTCCCGGTAAACAGGCCCGAGACTGGCCGAGGCGATCGCCGCCGGGACTCTTAACAATCCAGGTCTTGAGAGCCTCAGCAGCGGCCCCGCCACCC
>CAZXWM010000394.1:0-1200 GCA_964644215.1 uncultured Phormidium sp. | reverse complement strand
AAATGAAGGAACAGGTTGAAAGAGCCGATGGTGGAGTGCTAAGCCCATCCTGGCAGGGTCGCCTTCGCAAAACGTATCAGCACCTCGTTGCGAAAGGTTTAAAACTTAATCCACCGACAGTTAAAAAAGACGGTTCCCGTCGAGGGCGATCGTAACAAGCGATTGAGAGCATCCACCGCTGTACGCCATTGCTGGTCGACCCTAGCCCCATCGCGACCCGAGGAGGTCATAGAGCCGAGATGATCCTGTTGGCTGAGTAATTGGCTTAAAGTCAATGGGCAAGATAACAGCACGACAACTCCTTTCTATTGCGTCGTCGGAAATGGGGAGGGCCGTCACAAAAACTGTCACATCCTCCATCCCCTCACCCTTAGCCTATCGGTAATCCGCCCTCACGTCTGTGGCACGAACCGAACCTGAACACGGGCAATTTCCACCAACCACCCCGGAGACTCAACAATCAGACCCATCAACGGTCAACAACGCCATAGGCCTGCCAAGCCAAATCCACCAAACTATTCACAATCGCCACCGCCACCACCGCCGAGCCTTTGCGTCCCGCACTGCGAACATGAGGAATCCGGGAATCATTGAGACGTTCCTTGAGGAAATCAATATCATTAAAGCCCGTCGGCGTACTCACCACCAACGCCGGCCGAATCGACTCCGACTCAATCAATTCCACCAAAGACATCAAAGCCGTCTGAGACTGTCCCACCACAAAAATCCCCTCAGGATAGCGACGAGCCAAAGTTTCAATTCCCCAAGCGGCCTTGGTTTTCTCCTTTTGCGGCCGCGTCAGCGCATCCAGACTGCAATAGACCGGATTGGCAAAGGTATCCATGATATTAGCCGTAATGCCCACCTGAACCATGGGAACATCCACCACCAGAGTCGTTCGCGCCGCCAAGGCTGCGGCCCCCTCCTGGAGAGCCGTCTCGGAAAAGCGAATCAAGTTTTTATACTCGAAATCTGCCGTTTCGTAGATGACTTGGCGGACTATGTGATACTCGGCCGGGGACAGTTCAGATGAACCAAATTCGTGATCGACGATGCTCAGTCCTTGAGCTTCTGTTGAATGCAACTCCATAGGGGTTGTAAGACCGGGTCAGTGATTCCCATCCACCTTACCAGGTTTAGCTAGGTGGCATCCGAGGCCGAGTGATTGATAATCGGAGTCAGGTAGGCGGCCAAAGCACC
>CAZXWM010000393.1:871-3611 GCA_964644215.1 uncultured Phormidium sp. | reverse complement strand
ATGCCCAACCCCTAAAAACACGGTTTCTTGTTTAAATCTTGGTCGAGGAATCAAGATGCGGCTAGAAACCCGGTTTTTTTCCTGCGGTTCAAAACTCAGTTTCTTCTCTGAAAAGATGAGTTATAATTATGCTGATGCTCCAATTACCTCAAAACTCAAACCGAACGATGACCCAGCAATCCACTCAAAATCAACCCCAGGAAATCGAAGCACGAGTCACCAGCTTGGAAATCGAACTCACTCAAATTAAACAAGTGTTAGCCACCGTTACCTCCCCACAACAGCCCTGGTGGGAACGCATTGCTGGAAGTCACGCCAATGATCCCACCTTTGAATCGGTGATTCAACTCGGACAAGAATGGCGCAAAACGGCTGAATAAAGTCAACAAAATCTGATGTATATTCTCGATACTGATCATCTGAGTCTCATTCAACGCAATGGTGAACCCGGTCAACGAATTTTGGCAAAAATAGCAACCGTTGAGAAGATTCAAATTGCCGTCACTGTCATCACTTATGAAGAACAAATTAGAGGAAGACTCAATTTTCTGTCCCAAGCGAAAACAGTTGAGCAACAAGTTATCGCCTACGAAGGACTGCAAAAAACGGCAAAAGATTATTGTCTGATACCCATTTTACCCTTCGATTATCCTGCCGCAATTGAGCATCAGCGCCTCCGCAAAGCTTATCGCCGTTTAGGCAATATGGACTTGAAAATTGCTGCCATTTCTTTGGTTCAAAATGCCACCCTCCTCACGTGCAACGAGTCTGATTTTGGCATTATCCAAGAACTCTCTATCGAAAACTGGTCAATTAACGGTTCTTGAATCAGGAAGAGATAAGCCTGCGATCGTTGTTCATCCATCGTCGCGCACCAGGTAGGGGACTATGACCCCAATTTTACCCCATGCCTAACTCTCCGAAACCCGGTTTCTTTTGCCAGAACACCCAATTATCAATTATCAATTATTTCGTCGTATTGGGTGCTGTTGTCTGTTGGCTGTTTTTTCATGGTCAGGAGAATCTCATCTAAGGATGTTTGGTCGAGAAACTGATGGCGTTCTTCGGTATAGTCGCCTTGACCAGGAGTAAAGTATTGAATAAACCGAATTGTATCAACAACTCCCAAGGAATTGATTAGGACTTGATAGCCTTGTTTGATGATTTCTTGTTGTGTCTTGCTCATAATTGCTTTTTATTTTGGGTTGACAGTCATTAGCCATTGTACGGGATTGTTGATGGCAACATTTATCGTTTTAATATTTCGTTTTGCTCTGTTTATTAGACGATCGTCTGTGGATAAAAATACATCGGCATTACTTCGCTCTGCACTAGCAATATGGGTGGCATCATATCCAGAAAATCCTAGTTTTACAAGTTCTTGAGAACGGGTTTCTATAAATTCGCTACTATTTACCCTAATTTTAGCAAGATTCAGGATTGATTGTATATTTTTCAGTCTTTCAATATCGGGAGTTTGAACAAGTTCTGCGTCTAAGGCTGCACTGGTGATAAGTTTCCACTGTCCTAATTCACATTGGTTTATAATAGTGAGGATTGCTTGAGTTTCTAAGGCGATTCTCGGCTGGTTTTGATTATCAAATGGACGATTGAGACAGCAAGCATCTAAGTAAATTCTGAGGCGATCGCTCATATTAGGCGAGTTCTCCCGATAAATTCCTGCATCACTCCCTGTTTTATGGCTTGGGAACACCATCCCGATTTTACCCATCCCCGCGACTCAGAAACCGGGTTGATTTCTTGAATTTTTGTTAAGGAACACCAGATGCTGCCAGAAACCCGGTTTCTTGTCCTGCGGCTCAAAACCCCGTTTCTGCCCAGAAACGCTGAGTTATAATTATACCGAGACTCCCATCACCTGAACACTTAACCCTGACCATGACCCGGAAATTCAGCCAAAATCAGCCCCAGGGAATCCAAACACAAATCACCAATTTAGACATCAATAAAACCTGGGTTCCGGCTACCTGGAATGAGTACCTGCGTGTTTTGGAAGACTCCGCCCAGGTCAAATCCAAGGGCTATTATACTCATGGGCGAATGCAAGTCGATATGCAACGTCCCGTTAGCTTCGATCATAGTCACGATCATGGAATTATTGCCCTAGCCATCAATCTTTATGGCATTCTCAAAGGCATTCCGTTTACGGTGTTAGACAACTGTTCTTTTCGTAAAACTGGGGTTGTAGAATTTCAGCCGGATTTAGCCTATTACGTTGGTTCCCAAGCCAACATCATCCCCAGTGGAACGGGAATTGTCCATCTCGAAACCTATCCCGTCCCCAATGTAGTGGTGGAAGTGGCAAAATCCTCCCTCCTAGACGATCGCACCGTCAAGCGATTTCTCTATGAAGACGTAGGAGTCGCTGAGTATTGGATTGTCGATGTGGAAAATGCCCAAGTCTTGGCCTATCAAATGAGCGATCGCGGTAGTCTGAGAATTGACCATTCTCTCATCTTTCCCGGACTGGACATCGCCATTCTCAATGAAACCCTACAACGCAGCCGCCATCAGGATCAGTCTCAGGTAGGGGCCTGGTTAATGGCCCAGTTTCAACCGGAAACCTAACGGCGAAATCGACAGTCTCTTAACCAGGTTTGAACCGCTTGTCCGACAGCACCGTGACTACTCTCTCGGGGAGGGCTAACAATCCCTGGTTCGGGATAGTCGCCAAGACTAGAAAATAGGGAAACTAACCACCAACCATCCTCATTTTGAC
>CAZXWM010000393.1:0-861 GCA_964644215.1 uncultured Phormidium sp. | reverse complement strand
GAAAAAGCCAATGAAACTGTTGGATTTCTCCCGTTTCACCGCCGCTATGAGTGCGTTCTAAGGTGGTGATAAAAACCTGTTCCACGCCTTTAGGAATTGGTTGGTTGAGGGGAAGTGGCTCAAATTCTGGGTTCCCAGCCACTAAGACGGTGGTTCGTTGGCTGCGGGGGGCTTGCACGGTTTGCGATCGCCGCAACACCCGATTCACATAACCGGGTAACTCGGGCAACATCTCCTCAATTAAGGGTTCGAGGGTGGTGGGACAGCTTTGAACTGGGGTGGCCAGTAGCCCCCACGTTAGGAGAATCCCCCCCAGTCTCGCGATTCGTTGTCCCTGAACCATGGCGTTACCCCATTGCGTCTTTGAGGGCATTTTGGGTCATGGAGGCGATCGCCTGATCACTGGCTTTCGGCAAATGATAGTAGGTTCCGCCGGCGGTTTCAGCCAGTTCCTTGGCGAATCCCGTCGAGACAAAGCGGCTTTCGGTGTTCACCACCAATAACTGAATCCCCAGGGCGCGAATCCGTCCGGCGATGTCCAGTAATTCGGCTTTGATGTCGGGTTTGTCGTTGGGATCGATGTCTTCGCCGAGCGATCGCGCCAGAGGAATGTTCCCCCGGCCATCGGTAATCGCCACGATCGCAGTTTGTCCCACATCCCCCGACTGCTGGGCGTTGAGACAGACGCGCACCGCTTGAGTTAAGCCATGGGCCAGGGGAGAACCGCCTCCACAGGGCATCCGTTCTAAGCGGCGACGGGCCTGAGTGATGGAACGGGTGGGGGGAAGCAGGACTTCGGCTTGTTCGCCCCGGAAGGGAATTAGGGAGACCTGATCGCGACTTTGATAGGCTTCGGTTAAC
>CAZXWM010000392.1:0-3629 GCA_964644215.1 uncultured Phormidium sp. | reverse complement strand
CGCCTTTCATCCCGAGACGATGATATTCATGGTTGCACTTTCTTCTCTCTTACAATCCTGTGTACTGCTGGGCTTAGGAGTCTCAGTCAAGCAATATAAAGGAGTGCCAATTTATGTCCTGGGAACTGTTTTTTCTGCCTGCTCATTTCTCGGATTTTTAGTGCGAGGTATGACGCCGACTCCCTTACTAATTCGTTTCATTAATAATATGTTATTGGTGAGTGGTAGTCTATTTTATACAATAGGAATCGGTCGATTTTTGGGCAAAAAAATTAAATATTATCCTTGGCTATTTCTATTAACTATCGTTGTCGTTTCTCAGATTTATTATATCTATTATCTTGATAACTATTTTGCTAGAAATCTTAGTGTTATTTTACCCATAATTTTATGTTATGCAATGAGCTTGAACTACTTTATTCGCTCTGACGAAACCGGCTTTGTGGCAACATCTCGCTGCTTTTCTTTGGTGTTAATCGTTGGAATTCTAGTATTTATAACTCGTCTCACATTACTCCTAGATGGTCGAACTCAATCTATCTCAGATGTTACCATTGCCAATACGTTTACCTTTTTATCCCTTTTCATTGTAGATTTTCTCCGTAACGGCTTCTTTGTTTTGCTAGTGAGTCAACGGATGTATTTTGAGCTACAAAAAACGTCTGAAGTTGACTTTTTAACTGATATTTTCAGCCGAGGTGCGGCTGCGAAAAAAATCGAAACTCTGCTGCGAAAAAATACAAACCTAGAGGTAACTTTAATTTTATTTGATGTTGATTATTTCAAAAAAGTAAATGATACCTATGGTCATGATGTTGGCGATGTTGTCTTAAAAGATATTTCTCGAATTCTCAAGTTGCAGCTACAAAAGAAAGATATATTCGGTCGTTGGGGTGGAGAAGAGTTTTTAATCGTTCTACCCGGCTGTTCAACCTCAGAAGCTCGCGATCGCGCCGAGTCTTTACGTCAGGAGGTTTCCCAACATTCCATAATTTGTAATGCCATTACAGGGGAAAGAATAAGCTGTACCATTAGTTTAGGGGTGGTGACAGCCATTCAAGGCAACCATAGCCTTGATGAACTCCTTAAAGAAGCAGATATTGCTCTCTATGCTGCCAAAACCAATGGACGAAATCAAGCTCAATACGTAAGTCTATGCCAATAAAATATATCATTTAACTTGTGATACTCAGTAGCAAGTTTCACAGTCAGTCAACTCGTTTTTCAAAACTAAATCAGGACGTTAATCATCAAGATACTCTTGGTTAAATCTCGTTGTTGGATAATAACTATAAAAATATCACATTATGAACTTTGACTCCCACACTCTTTTATTTATGCTCGGAATATCCGCCTTGTTGCAGGCGATAATTTTAATTAGTTTAAAATTTGTTTCTAATCCATATAAAGGCATTTCAACCTATACAGTTGGCACGGTTCTGACTTCACTTGGTATTATCTCTATTTTTCCATTCTCACCAAGCAATCAGTATTTTTCTATTCTATCAAGCAATATCTTAATAGTTTTAGGAGCTATTTTTTCTGCTAGAGGAATCGGTGACTTTTTAAATCAAAAACATTCTAAATTAATTTGGTTTTGGCTGCTCATTGCTGGCATTATTTCTCAGATGTACTTTACACTGTATATCAATAGTTATGCATGGCGCAACTCAATACTGTCTCTTCTCTATGGAATTTCCTATAGCGTCATTATCATTCCCATGATTTTCGGAAAGAATACAAAAAAAAATTCAGCCACAGAATGGTATTTAGCTATCGTGTTATTTTTGGGGGTTATGACGATTTTTACCCGCATTATTTTACTAACAGATAATCAAACTCAAGCTGCATCAGATAAAACCCTAGCTAACCTAGCCATTTTTATTGCTATTTTTGTTTTTGATTTATTACGAAATAATATATTTTTGATTATGGTTAATCAAAGAATGTATGCTGACGTAAAAAATCGAGCCAGTCGAGATTTTTTGACCCAAGTTTTTAACCGAAGAACAGTAACTGCAAAAATCACAAAATATCTACAGAAATTACCAGAAAGCAAGATTAGCTTTGCTCTAATTTTATTGGATATTGATAATTTCAAAAAAATTAATGATTTCTATGGACATCATATCGGAGACTTAGTATTGCAAGAAACCAGTACAATCTTGAAATCACAGCTCAATCAAGGCGAACTCATGGGTCGTTGGGGTGGCGAAGAGTTTTTGATATTTTTGCCGAGTTGTTCAACCTCAGAAGCCTGCGATCGCGCCGAGTGGCTACGTCAGAAAGTCGCTGAACAATCCATCGATTATCAAAACAATCAAAAAGCAATCGGCTGTACAATCAGCATCGGAGTTGTCACAACGACATCAGGACATAGGACCCTCGATGAACTCATTAAACAGGCCGACATAGCACTCTATCAAGCCAAAAACCAAGGACGAAACCAAGTCAAATACTGCCCCCTTTCCTAACACCGAATGTTAGTCACCTGATCGTTCCAGACATTCCTCATAAAACTCCTGCCAACCTGGACGTTGTTTCACCACAGTCTCTAAATACTCCTCCCAGGCGATCGCATCCTGAGACGACTCTCCCACAATCACAGCAACCATCCCACCCACCATATCCCCAACCCGCAACCGTCCATCGCCAAAATGGGCCGCCAACGCTAACCCTTGATTCACCACAGAAATCGCATCAGCCGGACTTAAAATCCCTTGAACCGACTTCAATTTCACCTGGCCATCCTCCGTCAACCCCTGTCGTAACTCCCGAAACACCGTCACCACTCGGCGAATTTCCTCTAAAATGGGTGTTTCTTGCGGTAACTCCAGAGACGTTCCTAATGCCTCAACCCGACGACGGACAATCTCCACTTCCATCTCCAACGTAGCCGGTAACGGCAACACCACCCGATTAAAGCGCCGTTTCAAGGCACTAGAGAGGTCATTCACCCCCCGATCCTTCTGATTCGCCGTCGCAATCAAATTAAACCCTTGACGAGCAAAACTATCCTGCTTCAACTCAGGAATCGGTAAGCGTTTTTCCGAGAGAATTGTCAGCAACGAATCCTGAACATCCGTCGGTAGTCGTGTCAGTTCCTCAATCCGCACCAACTCCCCTTGTTCCATCCCCCGCAACACCGGACTGGGAACGATCGCCTCAGTCGAAAACCCGTCCGATAGCAGTTTGGCATAATTCCAACTATAGCGAATCGCCTCCTCAGGAGTTCCCGCCGTTCCCTGAACCAAGAGATTCGCCTGTCCCGAAATCGCAACCGTTAAATGTTCGGCCAGCCAAGACTTACCAGTTCCCGGAACCCCCAGCAACAACAAGGCGCGATCCGTTACCAACGTCGCGATGGCAATTTCAATAGCACGACGGGAGCCAATATACTTAGGAGTAATCTCAACCCCATTCTCCAGGGTTCCTCCTAACAAATAGGTTCGCACCGCCTGGGGGGATAACTGCCATTGAGGAGGACGAGGCCGAGTGTCCACCTCAGCTAAGGCTGCCAGTTCCTCGGCAAATTGGCTCTCTAAGCTCGGACGAACTCGCATCATACTCCACGACTCACTCACGTAGACTTTAGACTTTAGGGGATTCCAGAGCAGCCTGCAACAGTG
>CAZXWM010000391.1:2014-3632 GCA_964644215.1 uncultured Phormidium sp. | reverse complement strand
TTCTCGTACCGCCGTCATAATGGCGTTGAGCAGCGACTCGCGGCGCAAAATGCGGTTGAGCTCATTGGTGCGCTGTTTAACAACCTTGTAGGTCTCTGAGGCTTGTTGAACAACGGATTTGAGTTCTTCAGGATTCCAAGGTTTGGTGATGTATTTGAAGACCTGACCGGAGTTAATGGCTTCGACGAGGTCTTCAACATCGGTATATCCCGTTAGCAGGATACGAATGGTGTCTGGATAGCGGTCAACGGTTTTGCTTAAAAATTCAGTCCCATTCATCTCCGGCATTCGCTGGTCGGAGATGATAATCGCCATTTCGCCCCGGTCTTCTAGGACTTGTAGGGCCGACATAGCGCTTTCCGCTTTGTAGACTTGAAACTCCCGTTGAAACGTCCGATAGAGCAAATCGAGGTTGTCCGTTTCGTCGTCAACCACGAGGAGTTTGAGTTTTTTTTGTTTTCCCCGACTCATGCCATCTCCAACTCGTGGGCTAGTTCACAGGGTGCGATCATGGGTCAAGACCTCCAGTTAAACCCGGAAGCCGCGCTCCGTGATCCAGTGACTTTAGGATAGTGAGCGATCGGTCGAACTGTCCGGCTCAAATCGTAAGTTCTTCACCGTGTTTGCGATCGCATCTTAGTCATCCTAACTCAAGATCTCACCGACAGCGACCGCAATGGCACTGAGAATTGGCAAATTCTTGAGAAACTTTCGGGGAAGCCTGGGCAAAAACCGCCCCAGACTTGCCCCAGACTTGCCGCATACTTAGGGAATCGTCCGGTTTTCGGGCTTCTCTCGTGAACTTCGATTCGATTGTAGCGAGATTGGTCCTGAGATTTAATCTTGACGTTGAGCAAATCGCAGTTTAGCCGATCGCGATCGCGGGTTCGCCGCCTGTTCATCGTCTTGAGGGTAAATCGGTTTTTTTGTCAAGACCTTGAGTCGCTCATGGTCGCGCCAACGATGTTTCACCAGGCGATCTTCGAGACTATGAAAACTAATCGCGCCAATGCGTCCCTCGGCGGTCAACCCCTGCGGGGCGCGATCGAGCCAAGTTTCGAGACTCTCCAACTCCTGATTCACCGCAATGCGTAGGGCTTGAAAGACCCGAGTGGCGGGGTGAATGCGACCATAACGATAGCGACGAGGAACCGTAGCGGCGATCGCCCCGGCCAACTGAGTCGTCGTCAGAAACGGTCGTTGCTGCACAATGGCCCGGGCAATCCGCCGCGAGAGACGTTCCTCCCCATAGTGATAAAAAATATCCGCCAACTCCTTCTCATCATGGTGATTCACCAATTCCGCCGCCGTCAGGGACTGACGATCATCCATCCGCATATCCAGCGGCGCCTCCTGACGGAAACTAAAACCCCGTTCCGGGATATCCAACTGACCCGAACTGACCCCCAAATCGGCGATAATGCCATCAAACTGGTGGTCCGGATAGGGAAACTCAGCAAAATTGCCGCGCCAAAACGAGACGCGATCGCCAAACTCCGCCAAATTCTGGGCCGCCGTCTCCAACGCCATCCCATCCCGGTCAAGGGCCACAACCCGAGTCTGAGGGGCCGGCTCTAAAATCAAGCGCTTAAGGCCCCCCGTCCCCACCGTCGCATCC
>CAZXWM010000391.1:0-2004 GCA_964644215.1 uncultured Phormidium sp. | reverse complement strand
CCCAGGCCGAACCTGGAGATACTCAAGAATCTCGCGGGCCAACACCGAAATATGCTGGAACGGTGTCGAGGTAAAATCCGTAGAATTTTCTGCAATTTCAGTCAAGCTAATCCCCCATGTTCCCTATAATAAGGGCAACGTTGAAACAAAACGATACATCGAAAATACAGCGAAACGGGGCCGTCAAACCCCGCGATAATCCTTTTTACGCTAACAGCTTTCGCTGAGACAAACCCAATCGGATACGTCCTAACCCTATGCCTAACCTCGAAACTCGAACCGAACCGATGGTGCTCAATATGGGACCGCACCATCCCTCAATGCACGGCGTTCTACGTCTGATTGTCACCCTCGATGGGGAAGATGTCATCGACTGCGAACCCGTCATCGGCTATCTTCACCGAGGTATGGAGAAAATCGCCGAAAGCCGCACCAACATCATGTTCGTTCCCTACGTCAGCCGTTGGGACTACGCAGCGGGGATGTTCAACGAAGCCATCACCGTCAACGCCCCCGAACAACTAGCCGGCGTTGAGGTTCCCAAACGGGCCAGCTACATCCGCATGATTATGCTGGAACTCAACCGCATCGCCAACCATCTCCTCTGGCTTGGCCCCTTCCTGGCTGACGTTGGCGCGCAAACGCCCTTTTTCTACATCTTCCGGGAACGGGAACTGATTTATGACCTCTGGGAAGCCGCCACCGGCCAGCGACTCATCAATAACAACTATTTCCGCATTGGTGGTGTCGCCGCAGATCTTCCCTACGGTTGGGTCGATAAATGCGAAGACTTCTGCGACTACTTCGATCCCAAAGTCGATGAGTACGAAAAACTGATCACCAACAACCCCATCTTCCGTCGCCGCATCCAAGGAATTGGCGTGATTAGTCGTGAAGAAGCCATCAACTGGGGTCTCTCGGGTCCAATGTTGCGGGCCTCAGGCGTAAAATGGGACTTGCGTAAGGTCGATTCCTACGAATGTTACGACGAACTCGATTGGGACGTTCACTGGGAAACCGAAGGAGATTGTTACGCCCGCTATCTGGTGCGGATTCGCGAAATGCGCGAGTCTGTCAAGATGATTCGTCAAGCCCTCAAACAACTACCTGGCGGTCCGTTTGAGAACCTAGAAGCCCGCCGCATGGCCGAAGGTCCGAAGTCGGAATGGAACGAGTTTGACTATCAGTTTATGGGCAAACGGATTCCGCCGACGTTCAAGATTCCTGAAGGGGAACATTATGTACGCCTCGAATCTGGGAAAGGTGAATTAGGGGTGTTTATTAAAGGAAATAACAATATCTTCCCCTGGCGGTTCAAAATTCGCGCCGCTGATTTTAATAACTTGCAAATTCTGCCTCACATCCTGCGTGGGGCGAAGGTGGCCGATATTGTCGCCATTCTCGGTAGTATCGACGTGATTATGGGATCGGTCGATCGCTAATCCCGCCTTAACATCTCCCCCGTCAGCTATCTTTGACGGGGGTTTCGCATTTTTGGACTCGCATTTGGGGACTCATCAACGGCCCGAGGCCCGCTTCCAACTAGCCCGATAGGCGGCAGATTTCGCTAGACGACAGGGATAGCCAGCGCGTCCATCAATCTCCCCGAGACAGGCGAATAACTCATCAAAACGCAACCGCAGTTCCGGATGATTGCGCACAATCTCCTGGGCGCGGGGGCTATCGAGGGAGATTTGCACCTGGCGCGATCGCAAGCTGATACAATAATCGATTCCGGGCTGAAGTTGATGCCGTTGCAGCAAATTGTTGAGTTGCTGGGATGTTTGCATCAAACGCACCCGTGACGACGCTTCTCGGGTGGCGTCGTTTTCGTCTTGAGTTAATGCCCGCCAGAACTGACGCAGGCGATCGCCGACTCCCATCACGTTACCTCACTCCTTACCACAACTTCAAATATTTGTCAATAGAAATCCTGAATTAATGTCAGGACATCTCCAGCCACCCTCTCCACTGTCCCCAATTGTAGCGGCCTCAATGGGGTAT
>CAZXWM010000390.1:1934-3634 GCA_964644215.1 uncultured Phormidium sp. | reverse complement strand
GCCTGCCCGGATCCCCCGGCTGCCGCGTTTGCCGGCTTCGTTTTTGCGGCTGACCACCTGGAAATGTCGCCAGCCCCAGGTGGTCTGCATTGCGGTCCATTTTGACCCCAGCAGGTGGGGGAATTTCTGCTTTCTCTTAGCCATCGCTGTAGACGCTTCTCGACTTGCTCGACTTGCGTGCCAAAAACTTAGCCGCGAAGACACCGCCGATAAAGCCAAAAAGATGGCCCTCCCAGGAAATTCTGGGATCTCCGGGGAAAATGCCCCAGATGAGGCTGCCATAGAAGAACATCACCAGTAGCGAGAGGGCAATAGAGGGCAAGCTACGTTCAAAGAGTCCATGGAGTAGCAGAAACCCTAAATAGCCAAAGATGACGCCACTAGCCCCGATGTGAATCCCCGCTGAGCCGAAAAACCAGATTCCTAAGCCACTGACGAGGGTAGCAATGAGAGTGACCCAGAGAAAATGACGGGTGCCGCGAATCAGCACCAGCCAGCCTAAGACCAGGAAGGAGATGCTATTCGAGATAATGTGGGCAAAACTGCCATGAAGAAAGGGCATTAAGACAATTCCCCGCAGGCTATTGGGGTTACGGGGAGAGACTCCAAAACTGTTGAGGGAACCGGCAAAGAGAAACTGGTTGATTAGATGAACGCCCCACATCAGGGCGATGAAACTGCCGAGAATGAGGATGTGGCGTTTTAGTTCTCGGGCCAGTTTCTTGCTACTACTCTCTTGAGTCATCGTAATAACGGGGTGGTGGGTTGGGGGATTATGATCTCTGACTCTAGGGTAACAGGTTCAGCGAAGGGCGATCGCCGGCCACGCGGTTGAGCAAAAAACGGTACAATACGAACAATCGTGAACTCAGTCATGAACTCAGTCATGAACTCGGTTCACTCAACATCTGCAAGAACATCTGCAAGAACATCTGCAAGGCATTATTATGGAAACCCTGGCACTCACGAAAGAGAACGTCGAAAAAGTCTTAGAGGAACTGCGTCCCTATCTGATGGCAGATGGGGGCAATGTCGAGCTGATGGAGATTGAAGGTCCCATTGTGCAACTGCGCCTCCAAGGTGCTTGTGGCTCTTGCCCTAGTTCAGCCATGACCCTGAAAATGGGCATTGAACGTCGCCTACGGGAATATATCCCCGAAATCGCCGAAGTCGAACAAGTCATGTAACTTGGCGGGTTTGATCTCTATTTCGAGTAGCCGAAGACGAGTTCTTCGGCTTTTTGGTGTTTGAGCCACTGTTTCCTTTGTGACATCTGGGATGGCGATCGCCCTGATACAATCACCCTGAACCTCCTCGTCACGGCCACTCAGGAAAAGCCACTCAGCAAAAGTATGTCACATCCTCTTTACGTTGCCTTTGTCTGGCACCAGCACCAGCCACTCTACAAAAGTCGGGCGGCGAGTACCCCCGATTGTGAACAGTATCGCCTGCCCTGGGTGCGGTTGCATGGGACGAAGGACTATCTGGATTTGGTGTTACTCCTCGAACAGTTCCCGAAACTGCACCAAACCGTTAACCTGGTTCCATCTCTGATTTTGCAGATTGAGGATTATATTTCCGGTAAAGCCCTCGATCCCTATCTCAAACGCTTACTCACGCCCCTAGAGCAACTCAGCCGCGAGGATCAGCAGTTTATCCTGGAACGATTTTTTGATGCTGAAGACGTCCTTGCAAAAACA
>CAZXWM010000390.1:0-1924 GCA_964644215.1 uncultured Phormidium sp. | reverse complement strand
CGTTAGTTGACCCCCATCCCCGCTATCGAGAACTCTATGGCCAACGACAAGAACAGGGAATCGCTTGGTGTTTGGAGAATTGGCAGGATCGCGATTATGGGGATTTGCTGG
Organism: uncultured Phormidium sp.; assembly: GCA_964644215.1. Taxonomy (GTDB): domain Bacteria; phylum Cyanobacteriota; class Cyanobacteriia; order Cyanobacteriales; family Geitlerinemataceae; genus Sodalinema. The sequence goes on along the minus strand of CAZXWM010000390.1, from coordinate 1,813 downwards.
CCTGGCATAACTTAGCCTGGATTGACCCGCTTTTTTGGGATGATGCCGAGATTGCCACTTGGCTCAAACAAGGCCAGGACTTTAGTTTAGGCGATCGCCAACGCATCTTCTCCAAACAAAAGCAGATCCTCAGCCGCATTATTCCCCAACATCGCCAGATGCAACAATCGGGACAGTTGGAGGTGATGACGACGCCCTACACTCATCCCATTTTGCCCCTGTTGGCCGACACCAACGCCGGCCGCGTCGCGGTTCCCGAGATGGAACTTCCCCAAACTCGCTTTCAATGGCCCGACGATATCCCCCGCCATCTCCATAAAGCCTGGAAATTCTACTGCGATCGCTTCGGCCAAGAACCGCGCGGCCTCTGGCCCTCAGAACAGTCCGTCAGCCCCGCCATTTTGCCCCATATCGCCCGCCAAGGCTTTAACTGGATTTGTTCGGATGAGGCGGTGTTGGGTTGGACAAAACAGCATTTCTTCCACCGGGATGGAACGGGCAATGTCTTTGAACCCGAACTCCTCTATCGTCCCTATCGCCTGAAAACTGAGGCCGGAGATGTGGCAATTGTCTTCCGAGATCACCGCCTCTCTGACTTGATTGGCTTTACCTATGGTTCGATGAATCCTCGGGCCGCTGCCGGAGATCTCGTGGGCCATCTCGAAGCGATTTCGCGATCGCTCACCCGCCACCAAGACAATACCACCTTAGAACAACCTTGGCTCGTTACCATTGCCCTCGACGGCGAGAACTGCTGGGAATACTATCAACAAGATGGCAAACCCTTCTTAGAAGCCCTCTATGGCAGTCTCAGCAAACAGACTGGCATTCAACTCGTCACCGTTTCGGAGTTTCTCGATCGCTTCCCCCCCACCGAAACCCTCCCTAGTGATGCACTCCACAGCGGTTCCTGGGTCGATGGCAGTTTCACAACTTGGATTGGTGATCCCGTCAAAAACAACGCCTGGGATCTTCTCAGCCAGGCCCGTCAAACCCTAGCCAATCATCCAGAAGCGACGGAAGAAACGAATCCTGAAGCCTGGGAAGCCCTCTACGCAGCGGAAGGTTCCGATTGGTTTTGGTGGTTTGGCGAGGGACATTCCTCGGATCAAGATGCCATGTTCGATCGCCTCTTCCGAGAACATCTCGGGGCCTTATACGCTGCCTTAGATGAACCCATCCCCGATAACGTCAAGCAGCCGTTGGAAGTCCATGAACGCAAAGGGGATACGCGCCCCCAAAGCTTTATCCATCCTGTCATTGACGGTGTTGGGGATGAACAGGATTGGGATCACGCGGGACGGATTGATGTGGGCGGTTCCCGAGGAACGATGCACCGCAGTAGTCCGGTGCAGCGACTCTGGTATGGTTTAGATCACCTGAATTTCTATCTACGCCTGGACTTCAAAACCGGCATTGAACTGGGCCAAGATTGCCCGCCGGAACTACATTTGTTCTGGTACTATCCCCAGCAAACCATGCACACCAGCCCAGTGGCGTTGCGGGAACTCCCCAGCCAACCGCCGCTGAATTACCGCTTTGCGACTCATCTGACGGTGAATCTCCTCAGTGAGACGTTCCGAATGCAGCAGGCGGCGGAACACGATCGCTGGGCGGTCCGCAATAGCCGTGTCAAGGTGGCTGTCAATGAATGTCTGGAGTTGGCAGTGCCTTGGGCGGATTTGCCGACGGAACCGGATTGGAATTTACATTTAGTCCCGGTTCTCGCGGAACAGGGAACCTTCCGAGAGTTGGTTGTCGAGGATGGGTTGATTCCGATGACGATGCCGTAGGGGGAAGAGGCAAGAGGCAA
>CAZXWM010000389.1:0-3654 GCA_964644215.1 uncultured Phormidium sp. | reverse complement strand
CAACCGCTGTCTCATCTCCACCGCCTTAGGCATTGGGGCCGAACACTATCAAGTCATCCAACAGTCTAACTGCAACATCTCCGTGCTGCGTTTCGCCGGAGGCTTAGACGACATCGTACAACTCGAATCCATGAACCAAGTGGGACATCTCGGCGGAGATCCCTTCCCCAGCCCTCGTCCCGGTCATCAAGGAGCGCGCATTCTCCTAGTGCGTCACGGGGAAACCCAATGGAACCGAGAATCTCGCTTCCAAGGACAAATCGATGTCCCCCTTAACGACAACGGACGCGCTCAAGGCCGACGAGTCGCCGAGTTCCTTAAATCAATCCCCATCGGGTTCGCCGTCACCAGTCCCATGTTGCGGCCCAAAGAAACGGCCCAACTGATCCTCGAACATCACCCCCACGTCCCCCTCGCCGAACACGAACAACTCCGAGAAATTAGTCACGGACTCTGGGAAGGGAAACTCGAAGCCGAAATCCAAGCCGAATATGGCGACCTCCTCGACCAATGGAAAGTCACCCCAGAAGCCGTGCAAATGCCCGAGGGGGAAAACCTGGCCCAAGTTTGGCAACGGGCTAAAACCGCTTGGGATGATATTGTCCAAACCTATGCTGACCGACAAGAAACCGGCATTGTCGTCGCTCATGACGCGGTGAATAAGGCCATTCTCTGTAACCTGTTTGGTCTCGGCCCTGAGCATTTCTGGAACTTTAAACAGGGCAATGGTTGCGTCAGCGTCGTTGACTATCCCAAGGGGTCGGCGGGCCATGCGGTGCTGCAAACATCCAATGTGACGGCGCATCTCAATGATGGGGTGTTTGACCAAACCGCCGCCGGGGCCTTGTAATGGTCTATCAACAAAGCAACGTCAAGGAGAAACAACATCGATGACTGGGGTAGAGTGCGTAGGGAAACAGATGTCTGAATCTGTCGTAATCCGACGCGCTCGCGTGTTGGACCCTGAATTGGGGTGCGATCGCCTCCTCGATGTTTGGTTGCACGCCGGAGAGATTGAACAAGTTGGGAGTGATCTGACTTCAATTCCCTCAGACTGCCCAGAACTTGACGCCGAGGGCTTAATCCTGGCACCGGGTTTGGTCGATCTCTATAGCTACAGTGCCGAACCGGGATTTGAAGACCGAGAAACCTTGCAAGGCCTCAGCCGCGCCGCCCTCGCCGGCGGCTACACTCGCCTGGCTCTGATTCCCCAACAGCGAGGCTTCCTCGATCAACCGGCGGGGTTAGCTCAACTGCGAGGCTTAATTGAGCAAATTCCCGGGCCTCGTCCTCAGTTCTTCTTTTGGGGAGCCTTGACTCAGGGGAGTGCCGGAGAACAGATGACGCAACTGCGAGAGTTGCAACAGGCTAAGGTCATCGGTTTTGCCGATGGCTATCCCCTCAACGATGACCTGCTTCTGCGGCGGATTTTGGAATATGGACAAGGGTTACATCTGCCCATCGCCCTCTATGGTTGCGATCGCCGTCTCATGGGCGATGGTGTAGCCCGTGACAGTGCCGATACCCTACGCCTAGGACTCTCCCCCATTCCCGCCAGTGCTGAAACCGCCGCCGTGGCCAGAATCTTGGAATTAGCGGCTGAGTTCCAAACCCCAGTTCATCTGATGCGCCTCTCGACGGCCCGCTCCGTAGAACTCGTGGCCGCCGCCAAACAACAGGGACATCCCATCACCGCCAGTACCCTTTGGACTCATTTACTCTGGGATACTCGCGACTTACAAGAGTATGACCCCAATCTCCATCTTGACCCACCTTTGGGAACCCCGAGCGATCGCCAAGCCTTACGAGAAGCCGTAAAATGTGGCATCATCGACGCGATCGCCATTGATCATTGCCCTTATACTTATGAGGAGAAGACTGTTGCTTTTTCCCAATCTCCTCCCGGAACCCTAGGGTTAGATGTGGCCCTGTCCCTACTTTGGCAGCGGTTGGTGATGACCGAGGAGTGGACAGCCTTAGAATTATGGCAAGGCTTAAGTTCCCGGCCAGCCCAATGTTTGGGACAATCTCCAGCGACGATTTCCCCGAACCAACCCGCCGAACTTGTCCTATTCGATCCCCGAACCTCCTGGAGCGTTAATCAGAGTTCCCTCTCCTCGCAAGCCTACAACAGTCCCGTTTTGCAGCAACAAATCCAGGGCCGAATTCAGCAGATCTGGTGTGGTCCCGCTCATTCGTGAAAGCGGTTCAGGGAATCCCATTGACTCAGGGAGGTGGTGTCACAAATCTTGTATTTTCTGAAACAAAACGTATAAAATCTTAAAGGTGTTACCAGAATCTCTGCTAATCCGTTCTGGTCACTGAGAGTTTTGTCCGGAACCTATGGCAACCTCCGTAGAAACACTGATATATTAGAGAGTGTAACGGCCTGTTGCTTGCAACGCTCTCGACACCGAGATATTGTTTTTAAGTGGTTTTGGAGCCATTCCTCCCGTGAAGACGAACCTCAACACGATCGGTATCGTACTTCTTGCTCTCAGCACTTGGGCGATCGCCGGAGAACGCAGTTTAGCCTCGGACTTCAACCGTTCTATTCCTCAACTTGAGCGACCTGAACTCTCGGAGTACGAGCCTGACATCGAACCCGGTGTTCCTCCCGGTCCTGGTAGTGGAAGCCGCTAGCGACCCCTAAAACTTTAATTTCCGAACCACTGGAGAAGTGGTTTCTCCAGCACCTGGGCGCTTGCGCAATTATTCCAGATTATTCTTGCGATCAAGCGCAAGTTTTCAAAATCTATTGCAAGTTTAACCAAGTTATCGTTTCTCTTCTCCTATCTTAACGAAAACACAAACTTTTCAACCATTAAACAGAGTTTCCGCCCAGAAAGATGTAATCCCTGTTACAAGGAAGACCGAATCAGACCCCATCACCTCGCCACAACTGCTCCCCTTGAATCAGGGTATGGCCCGTCCACGGCGATCGCGTCTCGGGAAAATCGCTGCGATAATGGCCACCGCGACTCTCACAACGAAACGCCGCACTTTTAAGAATCAACTCCGCCACCTCCAACAAATTGCGTAACTCTCCCCATTCAACCAACTGCGCCGCCATCTGCGAAGATACCCTATAACTCTCACTAGGCGTCAGTTGAGTCATCTGTTGAGCCAGCACCGACTCAGACTCCCAGGCTTTCCACTCTTTCACTTGAGCGATCGCCCCCTGCAAACTCCCCGCCTCACGACAAATCCCAGCACTTTTCCAAACCAGCCGAGGTAACTCATAGCGAATCTTCTCTAACCCCGCCGACGCATCAAACTGAACCACACGAAGCGTCCGGGTTTCCGCCCGGGGGGAAACCGGCCGAGGCGGGAGCAACTCCAACTGGCCCAACTGCGCCCCAAACACCAAACATTCCAACAGAGAATTACTCGCCAAGCGATTGGCCCCATGCACCCCCGTACTCGCCGTTTCCCCCACCGCATACAGCCCGGGCCGCGACGTGCGCCCCCCTAAATCCGTGACAATGCCTCCCATCCAGTAATGCGCCGCCGGCGCCACTGGAATCGGCTCCTGAGCCGGGTCAATGCCCCAATGACGACAGACCTGAAGAATGTTCGGAAAGCGGCGCTTGAGTTGTTCAGAAGCAATCGGACGACAGTCGAGCCAAACATGAGAATCCGCCGGATCTGCCC
>CAZXWM010000388.1:0-3658 GCA_964644215.1 uncultured Phormidium sp. | reverse complement strand
CTCGGGCCGCGTAGCGACGGACGGCAGCGCCGATCGACGACCGCGCGTCGAGGTTGTGCTCAACGGCGGCACGACGACAACTACAACGACAACGATGACGTCATCGAGTTGTCGTCATAGTAACGTGACGTCATCGCTGCCGACCAATGACGGCCAACAACAGCATCAGAAGACGGCTAATTTGCCCGATCGCCACCGCCATGCGTCGTCCAAACATGGCATGAACCATCTGTCCACCATCTAAGCGGCCGATGGGCATCAGGGTGAAGGCACTGAGGATTAACCCCAGGTAGCCGGCGATGGCTACCGGATGTAGGGCGATGGCTTGGGCTGGCTCTAAGGACCCTGGTAGGAGCCAACCGCTACAGAGGGATAATAGCAGGGAGAAGGTGGGAATCAGTTCGTCAAAGTTCAACAGTCCTGAGGTGTCAGTGGCGGGGACGAGTTGGGAGTGAGAGAGTCCCCAAAGCAGGAGAGGAAAACTGACGAGAAAGGTGAGTAGGGGGCCAATGATGCTGCTATCAAACAGGACTTTACGGTTGGGGATGGGGGAGCGCAGCCGTAGGAAAGCGCCCAAGGTTCCGAGGAAGAAGGGAAAGGGAATAAAATAGGGGAGAGTGGTTTCGAGATGATGTCGGCGAGCGATCGCATATCGCCCGAGTTCCCGAATCCCCAAGACTCCGAGTAGGGATAAGGCGTAGGGCAGTCCTTGTAGGAGGAGAGTAGGATCGGCTTGCCAGCGATCGCTCTCAATTCCAGCTAGTTCTACGCCGACGGTGGTGCTGGTGAACAGGGTAATCAGGAACAGTCCGAAGGCGATCGCCGGATGCTCGGTGGGGTCTTCGAGGCGGGTGTTGTTTTGTGTTTGGGGGTTGGGGGCGATCACAAACAGGGGTTTACGATTTTCCCCTTCCTGGAGAACCACCAGGAAGCGATCGCCAAATTGCTGTTCGATATTGTCGCGGATCGTTCGATAGGCGCGATCGGGGTTGGTGCGAAGTTGGCCGCGACAAATCACGGCTTGGGGTCGGTATTCGAGTTGATGCAGCGCATACACAGACCAATTGAAACAGTCCCGGAGCCGGTTTTCTTCAGCCGGAGCAATGGGCCGCAGTTGTTGTTTGAGGGTCGAGAGGGGGGAGGAAACGTCAGCAGCAGTGGCCGCTGGCGGCTCATCTGTTGAGGGTCGTCCTTGATAGAGGAGCCAGAGGTAGAGAAGAAAGCAAGCCGTCATCAGGGCGATCGCCCCCCAGGCGGGGACGGCCCCATCGTCGGGGGTTAGTTCGGCCCAGACGATCAACACTACAGCCGGAGTCATCATCACTAACCACAACAACCACACCGGGGTTCGCGTGATGTTAGCAACGCTCCGCTGCAAGATAATGTAGGTAATCAGTCCAAGTATCAGCAGTAACCAGAAAGTCATCACGTATGTCTAAAGAACCCCGCATTGTCCGAGCGAATATTTTTGCGTTTCCCCCCAATCGGCAAACCTTGGGAGGAACCGCCTATCTTATTGTAGAAAAAGATGGCAACGTCCTGGTTGATACTCCGCCCGCTACCCCGGAAACTCAGGAGTTTTTGAGCCGTCAAGGGGGGGTGCGATCGCTGTTTATTACCCATCGTGACAGTATCGGCAATGCGACTGAACTTCAGCAAACTAGCGGTTGTCAGGTGATTATCCAGGAACAGGAAGCCTATCTGTTGCCCGAGGCACAGGTGACGCCATTTCAACAGGAGATCCAGCTTTCTGCTGATATTCAAGGAATTTGGACTCCCGGACATACGCCCGGTTCTGCTTGTCTCTATTACCGGCAACAGGGGGGAATTTTATTTACGGGCCGTCATCTGCTTCCGAACCCTAAAGGGGAGGTTGTGCCATTACGGACGGCCAAAACCTTTCACTGGCCCCGACAATTGCGGAGTGTAGCTCAGTTGCGCGATCGCTTTTCCCCAGAGAGTCTCTCCCTCATCTGTCCTGGAGCCAGTACGGGCTTTTTACGGGGCAAACGGGCCATTGAAGAAGCCTACCATCAACTGGCCGCTTTAGATCTCAAGGCGTATCAAGCGGCTCCGGCCTTGCTCTAGGGACGGCTCATCAAGGGAATCAACCCCATAACACAAAAAACCCCACAGTCACTGTGGGGTTTTCGCTGATTAGGGGACAAGTCCTTTAATCTTGCTAGATCGAGTCCTAGAAGGAGAAGGTTGTCCGCAGCACACCGACAAAGGCATCATCGGCATCTTCATTACCTTGGGGCGCACTTAACCAGATCACCCCAGGCGTGATGGAGATGTTGTCGTTGAGCTGATAGCGATAGAACGCTTCCACGTGCAGAGGTGTGTCATCAGCCCCAGAACCACGGGAGGAGCTATCGTTGAACCCACCGACATAAGGTTCAGCACCCGCCATCAGACCCAGCAGGTTGCCAGGGCCGCCGAAGTCGGGGAGTGCAACCCCTAAGCCGTAGTACCAGATATCAGCACTATCTTTGCCCGCCGAGAGAGACTCGGCATCGGTGAACCCGCCGAAGGCGTTAACGGAGAGACTATCGGAGAGTTGGTAGGCCGCCGACAGTGCGTAGGAGTTGGTGAAGAGTGCGGCAGCATCACCAAAGGGTTGAACCCCACGGTCTGTTCCCGGCCCGAGGTTAAAGATGCTGTTATCTGCACCGGAGGCGTTGAAGAAGGCGTGGTTGTAGGTTAAACCTACTTGCAAGTCGCCCGAGTCGAAGGTTAACTGACCCATGATGGAATAATCGCCGTTGAAGAGACCATTCCCACGGTCAGGACTCGACGCATCCCCCGCCAAGTAGCCCGCAGATAACATGAGGTTGTCGGTGATGTCGATGTTGGCACCAATCCCAGGAGCATCCGTACCCAGTTTGTAAATGGGGTTGGATTCAGCGAAGCTACTGATGGCGTTGTTTGCACCAGTGAAGCCTTCAAAGTAGGGGCTGATGGTGGGAACGAAGTCTTGCCATAAGCCACCAGCAGCGGGGAGATAGACTTGGATATTTTCACCGAGGGGGAAATAGTACGCCAACCAGCCGATGTTTACCCCATTACCGTTATCGAAGTTATGGGTGAAGACTCCTTGGTCGAGGTTGTTGAACGTGGTGGCGTTACCGGAGTCGAGACGGGTCCAGAGTTGATCTCGTCCGCTGAAGCTCGAGACGAAGTTGAGACGAACCCGGTTTTGGAATACGGTCTGGTTGTCGTCGACGTCGATGTTTTCGCCGCCAAAGGCATCGGCGATCGCAAATACCGCTTCCCCTTCGAGTTTGGTGGTGGTGGAGAACTGATTGGCTTCGAGTTCCGCCGTGCGAGCCTCTAAACCATCAACCCGACCGCGCAGAGTGGCCAATTCGGCGGCGAATTCTTCTTGCAGGCGACGAATGGTGGCTAAGTCGCTGGGGTCGAGACTGTCACCATCACCGACGATGGCGACGATTTGATCCAAACAGGCGTTCAGACCGGCGGCAAATTCATAACGAGTCATGAAGTTGTTGCCACGGAAGGTTCCGTCGGGGTAACCGGCGATACAACCGTAACGTTCAACAAGAGATTGCAGCGCTTGGAACGCCCAGTCTGTCGGTTGTACGTCGCTTAGCTGCGAGACGGAGGTAACTTGGTCGATCGAGACGACCTCGTCGTT
>CAZXWM010000387.1:0-3673 GCA_964644215.1 uncultured Phormidium sp. | reverse complement strand
TGAACGTTCCTCCACCGTCGGATTAATTGCTTGCATCTGGGTTGCTAACGCCAGAAGACTAAGGATGCTCGTTTTTTTCTCCAGATTTCGCATTTTTTCCAGTTCCACAGCGATCGCTTCACTCGAAATGAGTTGCCATTCTCCCGTGCGAACTCGTTCCAGAATCGTTAAAACTGAGTCTCCCTCTAGCCGAACCCGTTCCTGCGCCCAGTCATCAAAGGGGCGATTGAGACAACACACCTGGGTAGAGGATACCATCGGGATTTTACCCCATCTGCTGTCAACTTCCCAGCCTAGCTCTGGCCACAAAAATTATGTCATATCGTTATGTATTCTTGGAAGAGTTTTAAATCCAGCTTGAGTAAAATGTCGATCAAATGTCAACGCAATATTAATCTTTCTGTCCTGCATTGCTATAAATGAGATACAATCGACCAAACCCCATGTTTGATCTCGTCGGTTTTTATAGAGATAAAATCCCCGATCAAACAGTTCCGGCGTTAAGCGCACCACTTCCACATTGTCCGATTCAAAAAAGTCTTCGATAATCTGAATTGCTTCGGATTTATAGCGGCGAGATAAAGCATTGGAAACCTCAAGCATTACTGCATCAGTGATAACCAAACTTTGGTTATCATATTCACCGGCAATAGATATAGCCTGTTGATGATACTGATCTCGGATATTTACCAAGGCAATGATAAATGATGTATCCACAAAGATTTTAACCGCCATCAATCTTTTTTTCTCCGTTGATATATAGATCGACATTGGCGGCGAAATCAACAGGCCCTTCAAGTTTTACCTGCTTTAACTTGGTAAATAAACTGTTGTTTGTTTTTGATTGCGATCGCGAAAAATTCTTGACAATTTCATAGAGTTTTGCTAGTTGATCTTCCTCTAGTTTGCTAATTTCTTCATCAATCAATTGCCTAATATTCATGGTTATTTTTCTAGATAAAAATAGAGATTATATTTAGGTTTCACACCTAAACTAAGATATTCCAACCTCGCAGACAAGTCCATCCCACTGGCACAGGTGAGGAATTCTTGAATCAGGGATAAATAAGCCTGCGATCGCTGTTCATCCATAACCACACACCGGGTAGGGGACACCCTCCCCATTTTACCCCATCCCCGCGACTGAGAAACCCGATTTCTTTGATAAATCTTTGTGAATAAACAGAGACTTGGCTAGAAACCCGGTTTCTTCTCCCAGACTTTTTCCCTTTACCCTCTCAAAGTAGTACAATCAAAGAAATCCCCAAGTTGAGGTCAATGATGAGTCCCCTCCTAGAAAAAGTCTTAGCAGAAGTCACCCAACTCGATCGCCAAGAGCAGTTGCAACTCGTTTCCTACTTAATGACCCAGTGGCAACAACAGCCGAACCTATTTGTAGATAAAAAAATCAGCCGTAAAAATTTATTTGGTTGTATGCAGGGCAAAATCAAGATTGCCGAAGACTTTAACGCACCCCTCAATGATTTTGCTGAGTATATGTGATGCGTTTATTGTTAGATACGCACATCTTTATTTGGCTGATAGACGGCAACCCAAAACTTAGCCAAACTGCAAGGCAAGCGATCGAGGATGAAAGCAACACTTTGCATCTAAGTATTGTTAGCCTCTGGGAAATAACCATTAAAACTAGCCTCGGTAAACTCGAACTGGCAATTCCACTCGAACAAATTTTCATCAATTTTATCCTTCCCAGCGGTATTGAAATTCTACCCATTCATCTGCCGCACTTATTGATATTACAAACGTTACCTTTCCATCATCGAGATCCGTTTGACCGATTATTAATTTCCCAAGCCAAATCTGAAATTTTAACCTTAGTATCAGAAGATGGTATGTTTGAGCAGTATGAAGTAGAAATACTTTGGTAGTTTATCGAATACCACTCCCACACAAGTAGGGCTGTTTCATTAAAAAATTAAACTTATAATCTTTAGGGAGTTCGATGAGTAGGTATTTTCTTCATTAGGATAGCCGAAAAATTATTGAATCCTTGAATCAGGGAGAGATAAGCCTGCACTCTGGGTTCAGCCATCGCCACACACCGGGTAGAGGATACCAACCCAATTTTACCTCATCGCCGCCACTGAGAAACCGGGTTTCTTGGTTAAATTTTTGTGAATAAACAGAGACTTGGCTAGAAACTCGCTTTCTTTGACCCCACCTACCGTTTTAGGAATTTGACCTGCACCATTGAGCTACAGTCCGTTAAACCAAATCCCATCTAACCCATTGTAACTTGATAGGATTCGGCATCCTTAAATCAACTCCGATAGACATCCCGACGATGCCTCACGCGCACAATCCGAACCCCCCTTTCGGAATCATCAATTCCCTAAACCACAGGATAATCACCACTGCGAATTCGATAGAGATTATCGTCCCCCTTCAACGTTACCACTCCGGGCGGACGGGGGTCGAAACTCAGGCGAGCGATCGCCTCCCCAAGGCGTAACTGGAGATTGATATCGAGCGATTCCTTTTTGTAAACGCTACCTCAAGTTTTTCCCTGCTCAAAAGCCCGAACCTTCTCATATAAACTATCCACTGTTTCATCTGCAAATGTATCATCTTTACTCAACAAATACTCCCCTTCCCCCAGTTGACAGGCCACAACAAATCTCGCAAATTTGACAGGAGCCATGTGAGCGGATAGGATTTTTAGCGCCTCTTTGATAACTTGCTGTTCCGTCGGTAAATCAACCTTCATAATCAACCTCCGTGATAAAATAGGTAGGATTCATAACGGGTAAATCTAGCCCTTGGCAGCGATTAATCAGACGTTTATCGCAGCTGAGAAAATAATCACTCCCAGACGCTTCCGCGCTGGCAATGTGTAAAGCATCTAAAGACTTAACACCCATCTCTTCCAGTGCTTTTGCTCGAAGGCGAATCTCAGGTGTCAGTTTCTGATATATCTTGGACAAACTCAGCCAGAGATTGACAGCATTGGCACGCTCAAGACGAGAGTTGCGACTATTTTCATAGTCTAGAACACTGGAACTGACCAGAGCAATTTGCTGACTTTCAATCAGGGTGAGAATTAGAAGAAACGCCTGGGTTTCTAAAAAGATTTTGACCTGTGATTGAGCGTCAAAGGGACGATTTAAAACGCTTGTGTCTAGGTAAATACGCATACCAGACATCTATCTCCAGTCAAGTGTTGGGTGGGCAAGTCTAGAGTATCAGTTTCTACTGACAACTGAGTGTCCCTGCACACCCTAGTATTTTAGTCCCTGCCCTGAACGTTGAGGCGTTCTTGAATCAGGGATAAATACTGCACTCTGGGTTCATCCATCGCCACACACCGGGTAGGGGATACCATCTCCATTTTACCCCATCCCCGCAACTGAGAAACCCGGTTACTGAAGACCTCGGATTTTCCGTAAATCCTCCAAAAACTCCTCCCGCGTCACCGACTCTAAAACATCACGCCGTTCCTGGGTATAATCTCCGTGACCCCAACCCATTTGTTGCAAAAAGCGAATTGCATCAGACTGTCCCAAATGATTGACTAAAATCTGATAGCCTTTTTCTCTTAACTCTACTGCATTCATCATCCATAACTCCTTATTATTACTCCTGTAAAACCTGAATCAGCCAAACCACCGGATTGCTAATAGCAACCCTTAATTGAGATGCGTACCTGCAAGCC
>CAZXWM010000386.1:1207-3723 GCA_964644215.1 uncultured Phormidium sp. | reverse complement strand
GAAAACGATACTCAAACAAGACCTCATCCAGGTGATAAAACTGCCAACCTCGTCCCGCCGCAGTTAGCCATAAATCCCAATCCTCATAGCCCATTTTATCGGGAATCTGGGGGTCATAACCGCCACAATCTTCCCAAAGACATTTGCGAACGACTGCACAAGCATCAATATAATTTCCCACCGCTAAGCGGTTCACATCAAAGGGAGGAACTTGCCAAATTCCCTGTTTATCGCCAATATATTCGGCATTCCCATAAACCACACCGATGTCGGGATTATTGTCAAGGACTTCGATAGATTTTGTAATATATTCTGGGCGAATCTTGTTATCTGCATCCAAAGGTAAAATATAACGTCCTTGAGCCTGTTGAAAGCCCGTATTTCGCGCCTCAGCCAACCCTTGATTCTGGAAATGATCCACAACCGTAAAGCCTTTTTGTCGCAGATACTCCAACACCTTTAAAGTTAACGAATCCGTTGAAGCATCATTAACAATCACAATCTCATACAGCGGTTCTTGGCAGCTTTGCACACTGGCCAAAGCCTCCAAAAGAAATTCCCCTTGATTAAACACGGGAATGACTACCGTCACCGCTGGGATATCGAGGGGGTGAGGAACTGAGGCGATGTGGGGAAGTTGGCGAGAGACATTCAGAGGAAGACTGGGGCGACTGTCCGCGTCTTGGGGGATATCCTGGGGTAAATCCGCCAAATGATTCAACTCAGCCAGCCAGAGGAGATGGCGGGAGGCCCGTTGGCGGACACTTTCAGCGAATGGATGCTGAACATCGAGGCTATGGAACAGATGAGGTTGATAAATCTGGGCCACCCGTTCTGGGGTGAGATCCGTTTCGAGGGGAATCTGGAGTTTATCTTGCAATAACTGACTGAAGCGTTGCGGCTGTTCCAGAACCGCGTTGGTGTGAACCAGGAGGCTGCGATCGCCGTGACGACGATAAAAATCCCAAAGATGGCGATTATAATAGGCCCAAATTTGCAACAGCCAATCGGGATGGTCCTCAAACACAGGGGCCTGGAGGCGGCGAATCGAATCGGCCACATCCCAAGGATTGCGATAGACGAGGACAAACTTGGCCTCAGGAAGATGACGATACCAAAAATCCAGCAGTAAACTGGTACGAGGGTCCTTCCAACCCCAGGGTTGATTGAGATGAAAGCGGTCTTGAATCAGTTGTTTCGCCTTAGCGTCAAACGCCGTTAAATCTTGGCGATGGATGGGATCACTCACCGTCCAACCCCAATCATGCCATCCCTCCTCCTCTTCCGGCGTAATCGACTGCAACAGCCAACGCTGGAACTGCACAAAATCCTCATCCTCAAAATAGCCCGGTGCATTATGGGAATCAGCCTCGACAAAGCGATCGCCCAAATGAACCCCAGCCGCTTGAATCAGCGAGGCCACAAGAGAGGTTCCCGAACGGTGCATTCCCGTAATAATCAGGGGTTGGAACATGAGTCAGAGAAATCGAAGGGCTTATTGAGGAGCATCGCCGTAGCGATCGCGGGATTGATTTCGCAGCAAATCAGTAGTTTTGAGTGGATGGGGAGGATTATGGAGGGCTAAGAAGGTACTGCGATCGGCCTGGCCCTCCTGACGCATCTGTTCATACTTGGGAACCATCGGCTGATGACATTCATACACCGAATCAAAACCCACATCCGCCAACAGATTATAAAGGGAGGGGCGAGTTAGCCAAGCACTTTCCTGATTACCAATCGACCCCCAGGCCGTATGATCCTCAGCATAGGAGCGTCCCCAATAGGTTTGTCCCCGATACTCATAGGCCTGTTCAGCCGTTGAACTGACATGGGTATCAAATAGGGCCAGACGACTCGACACATCAGCAATGTGCTGAGCGAACTCAAAGACATCGGGGGCGTTGAGATGATAGAAAATCCCGATACAGAGTACCACATCGAAGCTGCCATAGCGTTCCCGACTGAGATTGCGCACATCATCACAGACAAACTCAATGTTATCGAGATGTAACACCTCCTGACTAAAGCGGGCCTTGGCCAAATTACTCTCTCGTCCTTCCAATCCCACCACCGTCGCCCCATGGAGGGCTAATTCCAAGCCATAGAGGCCTTCCAAACAGGCTAAATCCAAAACCCGCAAGCGAGACAAATCCTCACCGCAGAAATCCCGAACCGCCTGTAAGACGCGACGGACTTTTACCTCCGCCCCAGAACAGGTGTTGTCCGACATGGTATAGAGATGATCTCCCAGGCGAAGATTGTGGTTCGTCCAGGGGCCATGCTGTTGGATGATTTCTTGTTGGCGTTGGGCGATCGCATCATCAGTCATAGCATTAACTGTCACACAGGGGAGTAAGGATCTATCAAAGCTTAGCGTGATTCTACCCTGGCTGAGTCGCGCTCGTTCCCCTCACCGGGACGAGGAACGGACTCATCTGTGGCTAAATTTAAATGAGGATCGACCAATAAATCCACAATTCCACTGGCGAAGGAGTCACTTTCGGGGCGAACCCGGA
>CAZXWM010000386.1:0-1197 GCA_964644215.1 uncultured Phormidium sp. | reverse complement strand
GGGCCAAATAGGTAAACTGGCCATCCACCGTTCCCGACACCCCAGCATTGAGGAAATAGGCCCCTGGATTAAGCAAACAGCGGAAATCAAAGCGAACCTCAATCGTCGTATTGGGATCGACTCGTTCAATCTCCTGACTAGCCGCCGTAAACGACGCTCCCCCGAGTTCGAGGCCACTCACCGTTTTAACTAACATCCCAAAGCGAACGCGATAGGCGGTTTTATAAAACGTCACCTGGTACGTATAGACATAGTCCTTGCGGCCCGTAAGGTGATTCACTGTACGGCCATCGGGGGTTTCAATATGAGGATTAAGGATTTTCGCCCCGCGAGGAATATAGGAAATGGTGTTTTTGGGAACCAAGTTTGGATCATAAAAATCCTCATCTAGCGGTGAGAGATTTGTCTCTCCTGAGTTCGAGGGGGAGGATTCAGGGGTAGCGGCGTGAGGGAGATCTGGCGGTAAATCGGGGGTATTGCGGATCTCCTCGCGGAAGCTCTCCAGCCGCTCTGGGGGGGCGTAAATCAGCTTATGATAGCGGTCAATGGTAAATTTGGGTTCATGGGCTAAAAGGGCTTCCCCATGGTCCAGTAAGAGGGCGCGATCGCATAACTCCACAATCTTACTAGCTGAGTGAGAGACAAATAAGGTGGTACTTCCTTGGGATTGCAGGGCCGCAATGCGAGAAAAACAACGACGTTGAAAGGCCTCATCCCCCACCGCGAGGGCTTCATCCACGACCAAAATATCAGGATCGACACTGGTGGCCACCGCAAAAGCCAAACGGACAAACATCCCGCTGGAGTAAGTTTTCGCGGGTTGATCAATAAAATCGCCAATATCGGCAAAGCCCGCGATATCATCAAAGCGGTCTTCAATCTCGGGTTTTGTCAATCCCAACAGTTGTCCACTAAAAAAGACATTTTGACGGCCCGTGAACTCCGGGTTAAAGCCGCTTCCGAGTTCCAACAGGGCCGAGATGCGGCCATTCACCTGTAAACTTCCCGATGTGGGCATTAACGTCCCTACAATAATCTGGAGTAGGGTACTTTTCCCGGAACCATTACGCCCCACAATCCCGAGGGTTTGTCCTTTGGGAACCTCCAGACTGACATGGCGTAAGGCCCAAAACTCCGCATATTGCTTTTTACTGGGAAATAGGAGTTCTTTGAGGCGATCGGTGGGATGTTGATATC
>CAZXWM010000385.1:0-3730 GCA_964644215.1 uncultured Phormidium sp. | reverse complement strand
TTGTGGTCGCCCTTTTCGGGCTTGTGGTCGCCCTCCATTGTCCACTGTCAATTGTTAATTGTCCATTATCCTTGGCTGTTGATGACCACTTGAGTGAGATAGGAGACACCAAAATCGCCGTTGGGATGTTGACGGAGTTCGTCGGCGAGTTTAATGACTTTTTGGGCTAGGGGTTCCCCGAGTTTGTCGATGATGGCGGTTCGTTGGCGATCGACTTGGGTTTGTTCGCGCAGTTGGGCTTTCCAATCGGCGGAAAAGAGGCGATCGAGTTGATTGTGTACGCCCAGTTGTTTGAGGATTTCCCATTCTCCTTGATCGAGCCAAAAGCCGCCGGTTTCGGGCGATCGCTCGATGTAGAAGAGCCGGGGCGCATCGACTCGGGCGCGAATGAGAATTTTACCGCTGTGGGGACAGAGGGCGGCTTTGCTGTCTTCGGCGGCTGGTGTAAACTCTAGGTTGGCTAGGCGTTGGCTGAGGTCTTCTGGGCTGAGGTCGTCTGGGGGATGGTCGGCGCACCATTGGTCGTAGTCATCTCGTTCGATCCAAACGCCTCGGGTTTCGGGACAATGTTGGGCGGGGAGTCCGGGTTCGAGAGTGGTCTCTTGCAGGCTGATCTGGCGGGCTTTGGGGGATTGCATTGTGGTCTACTGGTGAGGAGTGGCGTTGTTTATTATGTCTTGTCCTCGGGATTGAGTAAATGGTTACAGTACCGTTGTAGGGTGGCGAGGCGATCGCCCATCTGTTGCTGTCGCTGTTGTTGGGTTTGTGGGGTTTTGGCGGCTTGCAGAAAGGCGGTGTCGGTGGCGAGTAGGCGCAGTTGTTTGTGAATTTCGACGAGGAGGGATTGTTCTGAGTCGGGGCGATCGCTGTCGCTTCTGAGGAAGTTCTGCTGAAACCACTGTTGTAGGCTGCTGACTTGTGCTGTTAAGGGGGGACTGGCCTCAGGAGTCTCTAGGCGTTGCAGGCGCTGTTGTAGGTCTAAGTAAGGATTCGTTGACATTGGGGCTACAAAAAATGGGTGTAGGTTGCTACAATTAGGTTAAGCCATCTCTTACAAAAATTAAGACACAAAAACTAAGACATTGTAAACGTCGTCCCGAAACGGCGGACTGGCTCCATAATTAGCAGTTAAAACTCGGTTCGGACTGTTTTCTCTGCGATCGCATCTGTGGGCGATCGCAGTTCGTTGCCGATCTCGGCTTAGGTTTGTGGTCTTCAATCCGAAAAATTCTGTATTCTGCGATACAGTAGGAACCTCGAATTTCAGGAAATTCCCTAGCCGTTTGACTCAGAAAGGTCGTTGACCTAGATCTGAGTTCCGTTTTTATTTTTTCCGTTAATCTGCGATCGCTCGAACCTGTTAAACCATTATGAACGTAGTATCTGCCACTTGTCGCTTTGACTTTTCAATTGATGTCCCAGACTGGCTTCAAGCCGCCCTCGGGGACAGCGATCCCCATGGACTATTAGGGACTCTCAGCCCCGAGGAAGTGGATTTAGTCCGGCGAGCGTTTCAGTTTGGCTATGAACTCCACGAAGGGCAATGTCGTGCCTCGGGAGAACCTTACATCGCCCATCCGGTGGCGGTTGCGGGGTTGTTGCGAGATTTAGGCGGGAATGGGGCCACCATCGCCGCTGGCTTCTTGCATGATGTGGTTGAGGATACGGACATCACGCCGGATGAGTTGGAGATGCACTTCGGGGAAGAAGTACGGCGGTTGGTTGAAGGGGTGACGAAACTCTCGAAGTTCAACTTTTCGAGTAAAACTGAACGCCAGGCGGAGAACTTCCGGCGGATGTTTTTGGCGATGGCGCAAGATATTCGGGTGATCGTGGTTAAACTGGCCGATCGCCTCCATAATATGCGCACCTTAACCCATTTAGCGCCGGCGAAACAGAAACGGATTGCTCAGGAGACGTTAGAAATTTTTGCCCCACTGGCTAACCGGTTGGGGATTGGGCGTTTGAAGTGGGAATTGGAGGATTTATCCTTTAAGTATCTCGATGGGGAGGCTTACGATCGGATTCGGGATTTGGTGGCGGACAAGCGGGGCGATCGCGAAATTCGGATTCAGGCGGTGGCCTCAACCTTAAGTGAACGGTTGCAAACTGTCGGGATTAGCAACTTTGAAGTCAGTGGTCGTCCGAAACATCTCTATGGTATTTATACCAAGATGCAGCGGCAACAGAAGGACTTTACCGAGATTTATGATATTGCGGCTGTGCGGGTGATTGTTAATAGCAATGATGAATGTTATCGGGCTTTGGCGATCGTTCATGATGCCTTTAACCCGATTCCAGGGCGGTTTAAGGACTATATTGGCTTGCCTAAGCCCAATCGCTATCAATCCTTGCATACAGGTGTGATTGGCAAGAGTGGGCGACCGATTGAAGTGCAAATTCGTACTGCTGAAATGCACCATGTCGCGGAATACGGGATTGCCGCTCATTGGAAGTATAAAGAATCGGGGTCTGTGCAAAGTCAATGGACCGCAGAAGACGAGAAATTCACCTGGCTGCGGCAATTGTTGGATTGGCAACATGACTTAAAAGATGCTCAGGAATATCTCGACAGCATCAAAGATAATTTGTTTGAAGATGATGTCTATGTGTTTACGCCTGATGGGGATGTGGTGGCGTTGAAACAGGGGGCGACTCCAGTTGATTTTGCCTATCGTATCCATACAGAAGTGGGGAATCACTGCGCCGGGGCGAAGGTGGATGGGCGAATTGTGCCGTTGGATAGTCGTTTAGAGAACGGGAGTATTGTCGAGATTATTACTCAGAAGAATAGTCATCCTAGTTTGGATTGGCTCAACTTCGTGATGACACCCAGCGCCCGTAACCGGATTCGTCAATGGTACAAGCGATCGCACCGGGATGAGAATGTGGCCCGAGGCCGGGAGATGTTGGAGAAAGAGTTGGGTAAGAGTGGGTTTGAGGCTTTGCTGAAGTCAGAACCGATGAAGACAGTAGCCGAACGCTGTAATTATCACAGTGTGGAGGATTTGTTGGCGGCGGTTGGTTATGGGGAAGTGACGCTGAATCAGGTGGTGAACCGCTTACAAGATACGGTGAAGGTGCAACAAACTCCGCCCGAGATTTCCAGTTTCGAGCAAAGTACCGTCTCGTTGCTGAATAAGGCGGTTCCAGAACAGCCGAAGTCGAATGGGAAGTTCCCGATTGCTGGGATTGAGGGGATGGTGTACCATCTGGCGGGTTGTTGCAAGCC
Organism: uncultured Phormidium sp.; assembly: GCA_964644215.1. Classification (GTDB taxonomy): domain Bacteria; phylum Cyanobacteriota; class Cyanobacteriia; order Cyanobacteriales; family Geitlerinemataceae; genus Sodalinema. The sequence continues at coordinate 498 of CAZXWM010000385.1, read as the reverse complement.
AGTACCGGGAGAGCCGATTATTGGGGTGGTGACTCGGGGCGATCGGGGTATTTCGATTCACAATCAGCATTGTAATAATGTCCGTTCGGTTCCGGGGGAACGGTTGGTTCCGGTGAGTTGGAACAATCAGGAGGACACCAGCCGCCCGCCGACGTATCCGGTGGATGTTTCGATTGAGGTGTTGGATCGGGTTGGGGTTCTCAATGATATTCTGTCCCGGTTGAAGGACAATAATATTAATGTGCATAGTGCGCAGGTGCGGACGACGCAGGGGAAACCGGCGGTGATTGATTTGGGGATTGGGATTCGGGATCTCGGCCAGTTGGATCGCACCTTTGCGCAAATCCGTCAGATGAGTGATGTGTTGAATCTGCGTCGTCTTCAGGAAGGGCGTGTGTCGTAGGGAGTTTGCGCGAGGGGGGAGCTGTTTGAGTGAGTTTGGCTGAAAAATGGCTGAACTCCTTATGGGGACTAGGTTTTAGGGGTTGCAGTACATTG